>JAFGLO010000007.1 GCA_016927995.1 Candidatus Dojkabacteria bacterium | reverse complement strand
GAATCACCTGCAAACAGTGGACGGGCATCCAAACAGTAGGAGGTGATTCAATATAGATTATACACAAAAAAGCTTCCTACTGGGCTTGATTAATTATGCATATGCAGTCAGTAGGAGAAATATTAAACGAAAACAAATTCAAAAAGACATTTGAAGATCTCTCAAAGCCAGATTTTAAAGAAGTCTCAAAACTTCCATTTCTTAAACTCCCACTGCTCATTGAAAACCTCATCTTCTTTGATACTGAAATTACTAAACGGCAGATAAAGATCCTCCTGTTCATAATGCGATTCTCATTTGGTTGTAAGAAGGCTACAGCATATCTAAAACTAACTGATTTCTACAAGATAGGGTTTTACTCAGGAGATATAACAAAAGAGCTTACAAGGCTAATTGAGAAACAAGATATTGGTTGGGACAAAGCCAATGAAGAGATGTGGATAAACCGCAGATTGCTTGGTAAGTTACTAGCAAAAGATGAAGAATTTGCTAGTGAAATACTTCGTAGAAATCTAGTAAATCACTTCCCAAAGAAGAAGTATTCTACTAGCAAGGACACCCAATTAACTACTGATACAAAAGCCAAATCAGACTCCTATAGATATAAACAGATAAATATAGATAGTAGTAATAGATATCAATTTTCAGATGTGGATAATCATGATTGAGAAAACACAGATACCACAATCTGAAATTAATCTCGATGTTTTAGCAGATATTATTGCTTCTCAGATAAAACGAGAAATCAAAACAAAATTAAAAACAAGAAAGGTCAAGAGACGAAAGAAGAAATCTGAAAAACTTAAATTGAGAGTTACAACAAAATCAAACTAAGATATAATAATAACGCTGTAACAAATAAAAGAATGAGTATAAATGGGTATCCAGATACAAAAGTTCATTCTTTTGTTACAGCACTGGATGCCCATTTTTGTTTTAAATAACCAAATAAAATATGAAATATGCCATATACGCTAGAAAATCCTCAGAAGATGACGATAGACAAGCCCTCTCAATCCCTGCTCAGATACATGAAGTAAAAGAGCTTGTAAAAAAGTACGGAGAAGAACCACCAAGTGAAGGTGATATTTTCTTTGAAGAAAAATCTGCTCGTAAACCTCACAGAAGAGATGAATTTAACCGTTTAGTAGAGCTAATCAAAGAGGGCGTATATGACACGATATTTTGTTGGAATATCAATCGTTTGAGCAGAAATCCGTTAGAAGGAGGAATAATCCAACAACTAATTGTAGAAAGGAAACTCAGAAACATAATTACTCCATCTGATGTTGTTGATAGTGAAAATTGCAATGAAATAATCATGGGCTTTCTATTTGGCTACAGTTCACAAACATCAAGGGAGATAAGTCAAAACACTCGTAGAGGAATCAGAGAAAAGATCCGAAATGGAGGTTGGCCGACATCAGCCCCTCAGTTTTATGAAAATGTTGGACGAAAGAGTAAATGCACAATTATCCCTCACCCAGATCAATCACCATACTTTGAAAAATGGATTGATGAAATAATTAAAAATCGTCTCAATATGCGACAAGCCATGAGATTGATAAATAAGTGGGGAGTAAAAACAAAGCGAGGCAATAAATTTACACCTTCAACAGTAGAACATGCCCTTAAAAACCCAATTTATTGTGGAATTCTTCGCTATGGAGAGTATGAAGAAACAGAGGGCAATTGGGAGCCACTCATCACAAAACGGAAATGGTATAAACTACAAGAGGTGCTTGAAGATAAAGCTAAGCCAGTTACACGAACTCATATGCACAAATACAATCTAATGATCAAATGTAGTGAATGTGGCTTATCCTATACAGGCTATACCATCACCAAGAAAACTGGTAAAAAATACACCTATTACATGTGTTCGGATAAACTCAGTAATTGTAGTAATCTACAACTCAGTGAAAAACAGATAGAAAAACAATTCTCCCAAGCAATAGCCAAGGTAAAACTAGATGAAGAAAAATGGGGAAAACTTAAAAAGCTAGTGATCCAGAAGCTTGAAAAAGAATTCAACTTTGAATCTCAAGTCAGAAATGATGTAGACAAGCAGATTGACGAAATAAATCGTAAGCTTGGTGAACTCCTAGAAATGAAATTAGATGGACTTGTTGAGGAAGATGACTACAAACGAAAGTACAAAAAACTGAAAAAAGAAGTTCCTAAACTTAAAGCTAAACGAACAGATGTTGAAATAACCAAGGATGAACTCCGAAATGAGGTTGAACTTTTCTTTGACAAGATACAAACCCTCAAAGATGTCTTTGCAAATGGGGATTATCAAGAAAAAAGAAACATGTTGTTTGAGATGTTGGAGGCTATCCGTATCAAAGACAAAGTTTTAGACTTGAACTTCAAAGAGCCTTATAAATCAGTTGTTTCTGTTGGATTGGGAGAGAAAAATGCTATATGGGGTGGAGATACTATCGAAAAGTTTGAAGCTGTTTCGGTTTGGTGCGCTAAAAGTTATAAAAAGGTGTGGGTTTTGGATCCTGCTTATGATGAAGCCTTTATGTCTTTTATTGGAACCGTAGGTGGGTTACCAATTATGAGTGTGCTATTTGCAGGAGGGGTACAACTGGGTGACACGGTGCTAGAACATGTTAAGGATAAACAAAGAGAGAAACCTTACCTCCTTGATTCATTTCAATCTGCTTTATTTAGCCGCAGGTTGTTTTTGAAGCTTATGGGATTAGGGTTTGGTGTTGGCGGAATTATGGCAGATACAATAATTCCAACAATGTTTAGAGGGGATGAGTTAACCATGCACGCTCGAATAGAAAACGACTTTCGTAGATGTATGGTTGCTAAGGGAATTATGCAGATGGGTAATCAGATTGGTCAACCTACTAAAGCTTTAATGATATATCCTAAAGGTCATTGGGATGATTGGGATAAAAAGGGGCTTGGATTTGGAATCGTAGATTATCTTAATAATCCAATGTCGCTTAAAAAACGTGCTGACGCATACAAGTTGCTACTCAGAGCGATTTACAAGGGAGAAAAACTTAAAAAAGTTCGTAATTGGACCGTGGATGAGAATGGACACTGGCAAAAAAGACAGATAATAGAACTTTAACTGCTTTACTTTTTTCCCGTTTCTTAGTACCCTAAAAACAGGATAAATTAACTGCCTTATCTTGTAATGGGATATCTTCGATTGGGTGAGACCATAGATGCGACTAAAAATATAATAGTTACATTTTACGTAGAATCAGAAGTATCACTAACAGAGGTTGCCGAAAGTTTAGCTGCCGAAAGTTCTATAGGTACCTGGACAGACATTAGTACAATGCGTGAAGACATAATGAATCGACTTGGTGCACGAATTTTCTACGTGAACCAGGAAGAGTCAGTAATTAAAATTGCTTATCCACTCGAACTTTTCGAGGAACGAAATCTTCCCCAGCTTTTATCCGATGTTGCAGGCAATGTATTTGGAATGAAAGACATAAAAAATTTAAGAGTTCGTGATATCGATTTTCCCGAAAGCTATGTTCGTAAATTTGACGGGCCGGCGTTTGGGCTTACCGGAATCCGTAAATTTCTAGGAATTTCCGATCGACCGCTTCTGGGCACAATTATTAAACCTAAGGTTGGTCTTTCTGCCGATGAGCATGCCCTTGTCGCCTATGAAGCCTGGTTGGGTGGGGTTGATATTGTTAAAGATGATGAAAATCTTTCCGATCAGGATTTTAACCCATTCGACGAACGACTATACAAAACTTTAAAAGTAAAAGAAAAGGTTGAAAAAGAAACCGGCGAGAAAAAAATGTATGTTCCTAACATTACTGCGCCTGTAAGTAAAATGCTTGACCGTGCAAAACTTGCCAAAAGTACGGGGTGTGGAGTCGTTATGCTTGATATAATTACCGTAGGTTGGAGTGGGGTACAGTTCATTCGGGATCAAAATTTGGGACTTGTTTTACATGGACATCGTGCAATGCATGGTGCTTTTACTCATGGAAATCGGCACGGTGTGGCAATGTTGCCACTAGCAAAAATTGCAAGACTTGCAGGAATTGATCAACTTCATACGGGAACTGTAGTAGGAAAAATGCATGGAGCCGCCGAGACTGTAATAGAAACTAACAATGCCTTAAAAGGTGATTGGTACGGAATAAAACCAACAATGCCAATAGCCTCGGGTGGACTTCATCCTGGTCACATTGAGGCGCTTGTAAATATTCTCGGAAATGACATTATTATGAACTTCGGAGGTGGTATTCATGGGCATCCTGATGGAACCTATAAAGGCGCAAGGGCCGCACGGCAGGCCATTGATGCCGTAATGGAAGGTATTTTACTGCCTGAATATGCTAAAACACACAAAGAACTCGACAATGCATTACTTCAATGGGGCTACCGAAAATCGTCCGATTCGGAATCAAAAGTGGCTAACACCTATCAGTTTAACTTTACATAGTATCTCTTGTGGCCTATTATTTTAAATCACGAAGACTTGATATTCGTACCGAGGATCCTTTGATTTTCCTGCTAAACGAGGCGACAGCAAGCGAAAAAGGTCTTTCTCCTGGGGCCAGAGTTCATCTGTGTTGGCATGATATTTGCGTGTACGGAACAATCGATACCACCAACACACTTGTCGGGTACGATGAGCTTGGGTTGTACGAAGACGTTTGGCTTGATTATGGAATTCCTTCGAATGATATGGTAACGCTTGACGTTGTATCAAACGCAAAATCTGTTGAGGCAATCGAGAAAAAGCTCTTAGGGGGAACACTAAACTACCAAGAAATTCATCAAATAATCGAGGATATTGCTAAGCGTAAACTTACGACGGTCGAAACAACTTACTTTGCGGCAAGTTCATATGCACCTGGCTTTAACGATCAAGAAATCTACTACATGACAAAAGCTATGGCCGAAACGGGTGATATGCTTAATTTTGATGACTTGGGGAAAAAGGTAGTTGATAAGCACTCTATAGGTGGTATTCCCGCAAAAGGTGTAACTCCTGTAATGGTCCCGATTTTGGCTTGTTTTGATCTTATTGTGCCAAATACATCTTCACGTGCAATTACTTCACCCGCAGGCACTTCAGACATTCTTGAATGTATAATGCCGGTTGCGCTATCAAAGAGTCAAATTGATGAAGTCGTCAGGAAAACTAACGCATGTTTGGTTTGGGGAGGGGGAGTGGATCTTGCTCCTGCCGATGATGTGCTTATAAACATTGAGAGGGCGCTTCACATTGAATCATACGACAAATTTGTTGTGAGTATTATGGCAAAAAAAATAGCAACAGGCATTCATTATTTTCTTGTGGATCTTCCCGTTGGACCCGGTACTAAAATTAAAAAAGAAGAAGATATTCCCCTAGTTTCCGAACAATTCAGAAAACTTGGCGAACTTTTTGATATAAAGGTTGATGTTTATCAAAGACGTCCCAAAGGTCCTGATGGTAATGGTGTAGGACCAATCCTTGAAGCCAGAGATCTTTTGTTTATATTGGAACGTGACGTGCGACGCCCGCTGAATATAGAAAACCTTGCACTTGATATGGCTGGTAAAATCCTTGAAATTACAAAAACCGTCGATAAAGGGCAAGGATTTAACAGTGCAAAGGAAGTACTGGAAAACGGAAAAGCTGCCGAGAAATTTTGGGAAATAGCTTTTTCTCAGGGTGCAAAAACAAAGCGAAGCTCTTCGGATTTTGTTCTGGGAGACAATACCCAGGTTTTTAATGCTCCCAAGACAGGAACCATAAAAAACATTTCGAATAAAACCGTTGTTCAAACTACAAGAATACTTGGAGCACCTTTTATAAAATTATCTGGAATTTATTTTGATAAACTTGTAGGTGAACAAGTTACTGAAGGAGAACCACTCTTTACCTTGTATGCTACCGATCCAAGGCGACTTTGGTTGGCTCAAGAATTTTTGGCAGAAGCGGAAGAAAAATTAATAGAAATCGAATAAAATCAAGTCTAACTAGTGCCGGCTAGTGCCGGTGTTTAAACTTTTCGTGAATATTTAGCCACATACCCAAAGCTACCAGAATCATGGGTATAATAAGAATTGGTGAGAAGCTTTCTCCAAGTATTATTACTGCAGCCGGAATTCCAAAAAGCGGTTGTAAATATGTAAATATATTTGCCTCAGAGACTTCTACATGTGGTGCAGTCATTTGATAAATAATAAAGGCAATAAGCGTTCCGGGAATTGCCATATATACAACGCTTAGAATTACACTCCAATCTGTTGGGAAAGTAATAAGGCTTTCGGGTGATACAAAAAGTGTAATTACGGCAAATACTACAAGCGAAAGAAACAATGACGCAAATGAAACCGTTCGTTGATCTTTTTTCTTAACTTTTCTAAAAAATACGTCACCTAGAACCCATACTGCACCACCCAATAGAACAAGAATTGCTCCAATAAGTTGAATCTCAAAGTTTCCAAATTCTCCTCCTTTTAGGGCGATAATCCCCAAAATACCAATAAAGGCTACAATTGTTCCGGTTTTCTCGCTTTTAGTAATAGTCTCTTTAAGCAGCCAAACTCCCAGAATTCCTGCAATTATTGGAGTTAATGCACCCGATACCGACGAAACAATCGATGAGGTAATCTGAATTCCAATGTATTGAAATATAAGGGGACCGGGTGTTGTAAGCAACATAGTTAAAAGATATTTGGGATTTTTAAAAACCTTAAAAAGTCTTTTTAAGGACTTTGCTCTTATATAAATGATTAGGGTAATTATGCATACAATAACGTAACGATAATACAGATAAACAAAGGGATTAATTTTTTCAATTCCAATTTTTATTATACTTGGTGAAATTCCCCAGAGAAAAGCGTTTGTCAAAAGAAAAATATATGATCGAGTAATGTCTTTTGAGACTTTGGTAAGTTTAGTTTTCATTGGCAGTTTTGTAACATGTGTCGGTCTCCTGTTATTCTCTAAGGATTTCTAAAGTGGCTAATTCAATTACTTTTTCATAGTATCTTAGATTGTGAATGGTTGCAAGCGTGTAGGCAACTTCGGACTTGGCTTTAAACAAGGCTCTAAGTTCTGCTCTTGAGTAGTTTTTACAACACAAACAATCACAGTCAGGGTCAACAGGGCTTAAGTCTTGTTTATACCTGCTATTATTAATTCTTAAAATTCCTTCGGATGTGTATAAGTATCCGTGCCGAGCGTTTCTTGTGGGAAGTACTGTATCAAAAAGATCAAATCCAAGGGCAATACAAGCTTTAATATCATCCGGGGTCCCGACTCCCATTGCATATTTAAAGTATTTTGGTTCTACGATCTTAGAAAAGTGAGTTAATGTTTTTATATCAAGTCGTTTGTTTACAATAGGCCAACCTCCAAAACCAAATCCATTAAACCCAAATGGCTCAAGCCGGACGTAACTCTCCTTTCTTAAGATCGGATCGGATCCGCCTTGTACCACGGCCACAACAAGTGAGTTCTTTTTACCCTTACTCCATTGTGCCTTTGACCTTTCCGCCCAGGCTGTGGTTATGGAAACCGATTTTTCGGCAAGCTTTTTATTAGCCTTTGGTGGAGTAAAGTAATCAAGTACAACCCGAATATCGGTGTTAAGAGCCTCCTGAATTTGGAGTGATAATTCGGGCGTGAAAATGAATGATTTTTCTGTTTCCACGGGTTTAAATGTTACCCCCTTTTCGGAAATCGGTAGGTCCTGTTTTATATTGAGTGAAAAGACCTGAAATCCTCCGCTATCACTTAAAAACGGACCGTCCCAGCCCGTGAAAACGTTAATTCCTCTGGATTTTTCAAGCGCCTCTATACCTATTTGCAGATAGGTATGTAGTGTGTTCGTGACAACCATCTTGGGTATAGGTGAAATGCTTTTATACAAAGGATATGAAAGTGCTTTTATAAAGCCGTAAGTTGCATCTGGCATAAAACATGGAGTTTGGATTTTGCCATGCGGAAGTGATAAAAGCCCGACACGGGCATTACTACTTTTAGACTGTTTTATTACTTTAAATTCAGGTTTCATATTTTCTTATTGATTTGTCTTTACGAATATTTTTTCTTAACAGTGCAAAAATTACTCCAAACAAAAATCCGCCCAAATGAGCAAACCAGGCAACGCCGCTGTTACTTCCCCCATATGCAAGTGACCCAACCCCGTTAAAAAGTTGAGTAATTCCCCAAATGAAGAGCATGTTGTATGCCGATGTGTTAATTATTCCTGATCGATATCTGCTGAATGCAAGTACTCTAACTTGATTTTCAGGAAAAGCTACCATGTAATAACCCAGTACTGCGGCAATTGCTCCACTTGCGCCAAGTGTAGGGATGGGTGAACCAATCATAAATATAAACTGAGCAAGCGATGCAAAAATTCCACCCGCAATATAAAAAAATAAAAAGCCCAAGGGTCCCATATCATCCTCGACGTTATTTCCAAATATCCATAGAAACCACATGTTTGAAAAAATATGCATTATGCCGGCATGTAAGAACATTGAGGTTATAAACGTATACCAGGTTGCAGGATTAAATATCTCAATTAATGCAGGAATAAGTGCGTACCGTCCAATGAATGAATTAAGGTTTGGATCAAGATATTCAATTACGAATACAACAACATTTGTAATAATAATTGCAGCTAGTATAGGTGTAAATCTACGGTTATTGTTGTCGTCGTCTAGTGGAAGCATTGTTACATTTTTAATTTAGCAAACGTAAGATATAATGACTATCAAAAATTTTAAACATTTTATATAATCATAAATATGAAAAGGCTTAAAGTATTAACAAGTATAGCAGGAATTCTTTTAATTGCCATAGTTACTATATTTGCTGCTAATGTTCTGCCTGTATATGCGGCGGGCTTCTCTGTGGTCCAGCATACTGAATACACCGTTTATGAAGATTATGTGCTTATAAGAAAAACCACAACAATATCAAACAATTCGAAAACTCAGTATATATCAGGATCCGAGACACAGTCACTTAATATCGACTTCTTTTCAGATTCAACTACCGAGGAACGGGACCTTACGCTTGATAGCCTTAAAACCTCCGATTCAGACTTTGTTTTAACATCGTCCGATAATGTAACAAAGGTCTCAATGGCTTTTGAGTTAGATCTAAATCCCGGAGAAAAAAAGATTTTTTGGATAGAGTATAAAGATTATCAGTTAATTAACTCAATTGGGGCTATAACAAATTTTTATATTCCCAAGCAGCAGATTCCCGAAAATAATAACTCGTACGACTTTTCTCGCACGTTTAGAGTCAACATTTCTAAAGTATATACATCCGAAATCTTTACTCAAGTAGAACCAGTTAGTCGTTCCGAAACAGCAGAATTCTGGATACTTGATTATATTGCCGATCAATTATACAGTTCAAGTATTCACATTCAAATCGGCGATTTGCAACTATATCAGTTTAATATAACACTCTCGGTTCCCCAAACACACGAAAAAAACATATTCAAAGGGATCTCAAAAAATGAGGTAACAATAGCGCTTCCACGTGATTATGATGAAACCGGACAAATTGTATATATTGAGTCGTTTTATCCGGAACCCAAAATTGTTTTTTCGGATGAACTTGGAAATACATTTGCAACCTTTTTGTTAGATGCTGATCAGGCATATGATATTTATATAAATGGGTATATGGGTATTCAATTTGGGGAAAAAGTCATTCCAGATAATGCATTGTTTTCTGATATTCCCGATGAATACAGTGTCTATTTAGGAGAGGCATCATTTTGGGAAGTTAACAGTACGGCGGTTAAGACAGCTGTTTCAAATATCGAAAAATCGGAGAATATAATCGAAGTTGTAAATAATACATATACTTACGTAGTAGATTTACTCGATTATGACAATGAAAAATATTTAAATAATAATAGAGTTGGTGCCGCAGCTGCGATTTCCGGAGAACCTTCGGTATGTATGGAATATGCTGATACAATGGTCGCATTACTTAGGGCTCAAGGAGTTCCCGCTGTTGCTGCTTATGGGCGTGGATTTAATCCGGATGTCCCGGCGGCTGAACAGGATAATCATCAGTGGGTTTTGGCATATATTCCGGATTACGGTTGGTTGACAATTGATCCTACTTGGGGAGAAGAGGGAAGGACATATATTGGACCTGACCTTGATAGAGTTCTATGGTATATATCCGGAATGGATCCTCAGACTCCTGCACCTGTAAGTCATCGCTCATCTGACCTTTTCCAAATGTCAAATCCGGTGATATCCTTTGTACCGGTAGAGTCAATAGACCTTGTGAATACAAAACCCTTAAGCTCGTTTATAGAACCACGCAAAGAATCTCTTCTTACCGATATTTTAACAAGAATTCAGCTAAGTATTTTTCCCCGCATTTTTGATTCATATTTTGTTTTGTTTGCCTTTGCCGGAGCAATTTTGCTTGCTTCATTCTTTGTTAGTATTGTAAAGCTTGTAGTAACAATTACAAAGAAATTTAGTTCAAACCCGACAACAGTACCAAATGAAAACTCGAACAGATCAGTACTTGTACAGCCTACCCAAACAGAAAATAGCCCAGAAGCCTAGGTGCAAAAGAGGTCAGTCGAAGCTTATGGTTCTTCACAGATCGCCGTTTAGACTGGAGCACAGGAAATATTCGAATGTTGTTGATTATATCAATGAAGGTGATGTTGTAGTACTTAATGATACAAAGGTTATAAAAGCAAGATTGTTTGGAAATCCTAAAGGTAAAAGCTCACGTGTGGAGATTTTGCTCTTGTCGCCACTTTCACATATGTATAACTTGGTTGATTTGGAATGGGAGGTACTTATTGGGAATGCAGGAAAATTAAAAAATGTAGATTTAGTTGAACTGTTGCCGGATTTAACTGCAACTGTTTTACAAAAAACAAAGCATAACACGTTTAAAATTAGGTTTAGTCGGTCAATTGAACCCGAATTGGACAAAATTGGTCATGTACCCTTACCAAGATATATAAAGCGAGTTGATACAGAGTCCGACGAAACAAGATACCAGACTGTGTTTGCAACGGTAAAAGGATCTGTTGCTGCACCAACCGCGAGCTTAAATTTAACCAAAGATATCCTCAAAAAAATAAAAGATAAAGGTGCCAAAATAGTTTATGTAACTTTATATGTAGGGTGGGGAACATTTGCTCCGATAAAAACAGAGTTTGTTGAAGATTTTAAGATTCATAAGGAACTTGCAACCATCTCAAGGAATACATTTGATGTAATAAAAACCGCGCAGGAGCGTGGAGGGAAAATAATTGCGTTTGGAACAACAGTTACTCGAGTTTTGGAGGGGGTGCACCAAAAGTTTGGCGAGCTTAAGGAGTATAGTGGAGAGCTAGACATATTTATTTATCCGCCATTTGAATTTAAGGTTGTAGACAAATTAGTTACAAATTTTCATGCACCGGGAACAACGGTACTTTTAATGGCCGCCGCCTTTGCCGGAAGAAAAAATTTGTTTAAGGCTTATAAGGAAGCGCTTGCAAAAGATTATGAATTCTTAAGTTATGGAGACAGTATGTTTATACAGAGCAGTAGGGACAAGTCCGTGGACTTGGGAAGATCGGAGTGTGAGCAGAGATTCACCTTAGCAAGAAAAAATAATTAAGTAAGGGGCTCTCTGAGAACACACCGATCGACAGAGGGTAATAGATTTAAGAATTCTTAATCTCAAAAGAATAAAATCTGCTTCCAGTTTTTTCCCATTTTCGAATATATTTAGTCCGAAAAATTGAAATAGGAAGATCTGTGTAAGTATTGGTTTTATATGAGATATCAAGTGCTTTTACCGACTCAAGGGTAGTTTCTGCAAGCACGGGATTATCTGTTAGAAGCCAAATTCTTCCTGTGGGTTTTAGTTTTTTAAGTAGGATTTTTAGATTTTGAATATAGGTAATTCGATGTTTCAAATGTTTCTTTTTAGGCCATGGATCTGGACAAATAATAAAAATTTTGTCAAAGCAGTGATTTCTAACGTCTTCTGTTAAAAACCTTATTGTTTCTGTATAAAACACGTGTGCGTTTTTCATACCGGAAATTTGAACTCTGCGAGCTGCCTTTTCTGCGTAAAGCTTGGAAAGTTCCGTTCCAATAAAAGTTGTTTGGGGATTTTGTCGGGCTAAATATTCAAGGTGTTCTCCGTTTCCTATGCCAATCTCAAGTACAAGTTTTTGTGTAGGGTAAGGTGTTAGTTTTTTTAGATCATTTTTAGGGTGAATATCCATTGGGGTAAAAAGCGCAAGAAGTTTTTTGTGAGTATTCTTGTGCAAAACGTATTGGGCAAACCGTTTTCGAAGTAATCTGAAGAGTGTCTGTATTCGGTACTTTATATATTTAAGGGTTTTCATGTTGTAATTATACACTTCTTAACAAAATATTGATTAAATGATAAACTTACAGGTAATTTATTTGTATAAAATATCATGTACACCAAAAAATCAGTTGACGTGTGGGCTCTTTTTACGGACAGTATCAAATTTATTCTTAAATACAAAGCGCTTTGGGTAATAGGGTTCGTATTTGCACTGTTTTATATGCAGGGTGGGACTTCATCCGGTGGTCTGTCAAGTCAACTTAATGCGAGTAACGATAAAAGTGGACTCGAAGTAATTATGAAAGAATTGCCGTCGTCTGTTCGAGGGCGTATATCTGATGCAGTAATCGAGTGGAAAGAAACTTTTAGCTCAGTTTCAATAATTGTATTAATCTTGTCACTTGGATGCTTAGGCTTGCTGTTTGGACTTTTGGGTGTATATATTAGAATTGTTGCAAGAAACGCGATTATAAGAGCCACTGTTTCCGAAACTAAATCTGGACTTATCGAGCTTTGGAAGTCGGGTCATAAAGGCTTTTGGGAGGTCTTTATTGTTGACTTTTTATATGGGGTAATGGAATTCATATTAGTTGCTTTGTCTTTACCATTAATTTGTTTATGTGGTGTTGGAATTCTAACAATAATTTTTGGGTCAATCTCGATTCATTGGATATATGTTACGGCAATCAGGCTTATTGTCCTTAAAGACAAGGGAGTCATGGAATCAATAAATGATGCCTGGGAAATAATTAGTCAGAATATAAGTAACTATATTGTTTGGGCTCTTCTGAATTGGGCACTGGGTGCAATTAAAGGCATAATATTTTTGGTTGTATTCGGAATTGGATTTATTGTATTTATTGTGACCTTCGGAGTAGTCTTTGCAATAGGATTTCATCTGCTTTCCATCCTGGCAATGATACTTTTGGTTGCTATTGCCTGGATTGTTAGTGCCTTGTTTAATACGCTTTTCATTTTGCAAGAAGAAGTTTTTGCAACCAAGCTGGTTAAGGAATTAGCAGAATAAACAAATGTTGTCTATCGGTATTGTTGGAAAACCTAATGCAGGTAAATCAACTCTCTTTAATGCGTTAACCAATCAAAACGTGCCTGCCGAAAATTACCCGTTTTGTACAATAGACAAAAATATTGGGGTTGTTGCTGTTCCCGATGATAGGCTGAATGTACTGCGTGGTGTTTTAAAGTCCCAAGAGCTTGTTCCGGCCACAGTTACCTTTGTAGACATCGCCGGGCTTGTCGAGGGCGCTAGCCAGGGAGAAGGCCTTGGGAATATGTTTCTTGCCCACATTCGTGAGGTAAATCTTATTGTATTCTTACTTTCAGCATATGGCGAAAGTGATGACCCCGTAAAAGATTTTTCCATTGTAGAGACTGAACTAATCCTTAAAGACATGGAAACTGTTGAGAAAACGATTGCAAGTGTTGAGAAAGATTCGAAAGGGAAGCCGCCTAACGATCCTATTCACAAGGTAAGCTCAGCTGTACAAGAGCTTAAAGCTTTTCTTGATAAGGGGCTTCCTGCGATTGCCTTTATCAAAGGGCTAACGGATGAAGATGTGATTGGCTTTATAGATAATCTTTTCCTACTTACAAATAAAAAGTATTTAATTACTCTAAATGTGTCCGACAAAACTTCTGAAGCTAAAATAGCCGAATACCGAAAACAACTTATTGATTTTCGAACCGGCCAGGGAATTACTTTGGACACATCAGAAATTTTAACCGTTAATGCTAAGCTAGAATATGAGCTATCCCGGCTTTCTGATACCGAGCGCACTGAATATATAAAAGAGCTTGGACTTAGTTATATTGGATTACCTCAGATAATTCGTAAATGTTATAGTCTTTTAGGGTTTATTACATTTTACACCGGTAATGAGCAGATTCTAAATGCATGGCAAATAAAAGCGGGTTCTAAATCAAGGGAAGCCGCCGGTGCAATCCATTCCGACCTTTCCGAAGGGTTCATTCGCGCCGACATAATTCATTTTGACGATTTTGTTAAGGCTGGTGGCTGGAAAGAATCGAAAGAAAAGGGCGTCGTCAAAAGCGTTGGCAAGGAATACGTTATGGAAGACGGTGACCTCATGTACGTGTTTCACCAGTAAGTAGTAGTGACATGTCTCGGACTTGTCAGGTGGTGAAACAGTATCAACTATTGTAAATTTCCTAAGTCAATAATAATTCCTTGACTGTCTCCGGTCATAACGCCTGGTAACTGTCCGTTCCACTTTTCAATCCACATTTTTTGTAGTAGGGTCGATGTAATTGTTTGTTGAACAAGTCTTTGAGTTTCAGCCTCGGCTTCTGCTCTTGTGATCGCGGCCTCTTTTTTATATTGCTCTTGTTCTGCAATGTATTTTTCGGTTGTAACCTTTTCTTTTTCTATTTGTTTTTGCTCGATAGCCTCAATATATTCGGCACCAAAAACAATATTTCGAATTCCAAATTCGTCCAGAATAAGTCCATTTTGTTCGAAAGCAGGTAGCAGTACGTTTGTAATTTCTTCTTCCAGTTGTCGAATATTGCCTGTGTAAAGGTCTGCAGCAGCATAATTTCGGGCATATCCTCTTACGTGAATTCTTGAATCAGTCTTTACAATCTTTTCTACAATATCTTGTTCCCTTCCCAGGTTATTGGCAATCCACATAACCTTTTCGGGATTTACGCTAAACCTGATTGAGTATTTTATACTGATAGATTGACCGTCCTCGGTTGTAGTATCAACTGAATAGTCAGTGTAGTCGGCCAGAGAATCGGAAGGATAATCGCTTGTTTCATAAATTACCATTTGGGTATTATAAATAATAACATCATCTACGAAAGGAATTTTAAAATTAAGCCCGGGTTCCATAATTGACTCTACTTTCCCAAATCTTCTTACTACACCAACGGTTCCGCCTTTAACTGTAAAAACTGACTCAACTGCAACTACAAGGACAAAAAGTGCAAGCATAATTGCGATGGCAATCCCGAATATTTTTGTGGGATTTTTCATTTTTTTTGTTTATTTAAGTTAAGTACCATCTAAGTTTACATAGGGTTTGTACTTAAGTCAATAAATCTTGTTTTTTGATATTACTTGTGTTAGTATCCTTAAGCTTATTATTTGACAGGTTAAACGTATAATGGATCGTGTTTATGAACTCATGTTTGTGATTAGAGCTTATCTGCCCGACAATGTTAGAAATGAAGTTTATGACTTTATTAACGGGAAAATTGCCGAAGCAAAAGGTGAAATTATCCTTAAAGATGTTTGGGGCAAGCGGTACATGGCTTACAAAATAAATGGCCAGAAGGAAGGCTATTATGTGGTTTATCAGCTTAAAATGAAGCCCTCAGGAATGACAAAACTTAAAAAAGAGCTTGGTAGTAGGTCGGAAATAATCAGATATATCGTTTCCTTAGTAAAAGAGGATTCGGAGTTGGGAGTTGCATATGGCAAAAAATCCATAGAAGAGATAGATACAGCAAAACCCAAGAATAAAAAGTAGTATTTAAATTTATTTGTGTTAAGAAATGGCTAGTAGGTCGTTAAACAAGGTCATGCTTATTGGAAACCTAACAAGGGATCCGGAGCTTCGATATACTGCAAACGGAACACCCGTATGCGTGTTTGGTATTGCAACCAACAGGTCATGGAAAGATTCAACAACGGGTGATGTTAAAGAGGATACCGAATTTATTAATCTCGTTGCGTGGAATAAACTTGCTGAAATTTCGTACAATCTTTTGGCCAAGGGGATGCTTGTTTTTGTAGAAGGAGAAATGAGAACAAGGTCTTATGAAAATAGTGATGGACAAACGGTATATAGAACCGAAATTCACGTTAATGACATGCAATTATTAAATGACAAAGGTAAACGGGGTAAGGGTGGGGCGTCGGCAACAAATGATACTTCAGCCGATGAAAAGAAGGAAAAGGATAATGACAGTTTCGAATCACCTGAAGACAATAGTAAGTCTGAGAAAAGTGCAAAACCTGATAATAAAGTAAAGAAGGAATCTCCCAAAGAAAAGGAAGAAGAAATGGATGATCCTCTCGATGATGCATTGGTTTTTTAAGTTTAAATAGAGAACTATGGTAGATCTTGCAAGAGAACGAAACCTTGAGTGGACAAAAGATGCGGTTGCAACAACACCTAAAAGGGGAAAGCGACCCAATAAAAAACTTCCGGCAAATACAGTATGTCCCTTGTGTGAAGGAAAAATAAAAACCTTAAGTTATAAAGATGTTTATCAGCTTAAGCGTTTTATATCAGTAAGGGGTAAAATTATTGGTAGAGCAAAGTCGGGTGTTTGTGCGAAACATCAACGCCAATTGGCAAAAGCGGTCAAACGTGCACGTCAGGCTGCATTACTGCCTTACTCCAATATAGAATAAACCTGTGAATAACAATAGAGCTTCTAAAAACGAGGTTGTTTTCTTGGTTACTCCTACTAGTGTGCGTGTACTGTATAAAGATCCTGTTTCGTTGGAAGAGGATACATATCCTCTTAAAGGATCTTTGACTTCACTTTTTTTAGGCCCAATATGGAGCGATTTTTCTTCGAAATATGATCTTCCTCCTACACTTAATACATTAAAATCTAGCATACAACTGAGTGGATATTCAGCGACTCCAGATGAGCTTGCCGACCTAAAGGAAATTGGAGTGGAAAGTATCTCTGATTCACAAATTGGAAGCTGGATCTGGGATCGATTATCTGAAATAGGACAACAAACCCATCGATCGGAGATTCTATGTATAGATTTTTCCTTGAAAGGTATTAGGATCTGGGGAAAATTTAAAGAAAAGGAACTTGAAATATATAACCGGAAATTTGAAAGTGTCTATGACTTTGTTACGGATGTTGCAGTTGAAGGTGTAAAGCCATTTATGGCAGAACCCATAGATATTTATGATTTTCCGGATTTCTTTGCACAACTTTATGTTAACCCGCCTGTTGTACGAGACGTGTCTTTAAATCAGGATCTTTTGCGTGCTTATGTCACAAGTAAACTTATAAAATTATCGAACATTGGGATTAGTGGAAGTAAACTCTTAATAATTTTTACAGGTGATCTGTTTTCTTATATCGACTCGGGACACAGAAATTTGGCAATTATTGATGGATTGCAACTTTCAGACGAAACCGAGGTTTGGTTTGATACCAAGTATGTAATTGCTTCGGGAATTACGCTTTCCCTTGATTGGTTGTCCAAGCACGAAGGTCTGGCTTTCGAAAGGTCAAGGTATCTAAACTTTACTATTGATCCTCTTAAGAAGAGTGGTCCGGCAGTACTGGGCAGAAAATTATTACCTTCCGGCGGGACAGAACAGTTTTTTGTTATGGTTAACGAAATCGCAAAAGTAACCGGAGTTCTGGGAAGTGTGATAACACTTGAAATATCCGAGGGTGTATCTTTGACGGGTCTAACCAAGAGAAAGGTTGAGCTCGAGTGTGATGGGAATTTGATTCTTGACACTAGGAAGCAGCCGGTTGTTTACGGCCCGGATTACTCAAAAAATCAGGAAAAGGTCATAAACTGGGTTAATCAACTTATATGAAACTTTGGAATACAAACTATATAAGCACATCAGTAAACCATAGGTTTCCTGTTTTACGATTGTTTCCTGCAACAAAACTTTCATTAGAAGAGGGTGCTTTTGTAAGATCGGGAAGTTTGCTTGCAGCTGGCGACGTTGATAGGGTTGTATTCAGGATTAACCTAAAAGATGAATTTGGAACTACAGATTATAGCAAATTTATTCTTACGTTAAAGGGTGAAGTGGTGCACGAGGGTCAGTTGATTTGTGAGGGTGCAAAAGGACACAAAATTGTAAGAATAATTTCTCCTGTAAATGGTGTAGTCGATTTCCCAAACGATGAATTAATAATTACGAAAGGAAAAGAGTTCCGCAGGGAGATAATTCCTTTAGAAGGTAAGTTCTATACAATAGACAATACTTATTACGAAATTTTGGCGAATTCAACAAAGTTAGGATATAATTTTTTTCTTGGGAAATTGCCTGGATTCTCAATGGAATTTGTCTGTCTGTCTAAGGAAATGGAGGATCATATGATTAAAGGCAAGGCTGTTGTCACAGCAATCTCTATTTTTGTTTCCTTATACCAAAAGTTGGTAGAGGCAGGAGTTTGCCTTATTATCACACCGGGAATAAGGTTTTCCGATTACATGGAAATAAAATCAATTTATGGTTCAATACCCGTACCAATTGTGGTTACCAATTCATGGGGCTTACATCAGCTTAACGAAAGCTATGATTTAGTCCTATCAGCACAAGAAAAATCAAAATACATTCACATTGACAGTAACGGAATTCATGTAAATTACTCGGTTTTACACAATCCGGACGGTGGTGCATATTCCATTGTGGAGGCAAGGTTAGGAATGAATGTTTGCATAAACATTTATCCATATACCGGTTCTACCGGAATAATTAAAGACATTATTAACGAAGAGCAGCTTTTAGTTGAACTTGGTAGTGGAAAAGAAATTATGCTAGACTACAGGAATGTTTCGTATACCGATATTATATTAGGATAAAAAAATGGAGATTAAAAAGAACCCACCTAACAAAGCACTTACAGTTTTAGGAGCATCTGTTTTGGGGATACTGCTAATAACAGGGGTAGGTATAGGTGGATTTATTTTGGGAAGGTCTTCTTTAGACAAAAAAATCTGTGAGCCGTTACAACGTGCTAAGCAATATATTTTAACAGGTTCAGTAGAACCACCCCCGGAAATAATTGAGGTTGACTTCAGTATTTTCTGGGATGCTTGGAAGAATCTTAAAGATTATTATATTTTCCCCGAAGATTTAGACGGTCAGGAAATGGTTTATGGTGCAATTAAGGGTATGGTGGCCGCCAGTACCGACGCCTACACCGAATTTCTCACACCCGAGGAAACCGAATTATATAACTCGTTAACCGAGGGAAAATACGAAGGTATCGGGGCTACGCTTGATATGATAAACGGTTACGTTACGATAGAAAGTCCATTCGATGGATCACCTGCACAAGCAGCCGGGTTGCAGTCAGGTGATATTATTTTATACGTGGATGGTGAAGACATTTATGGACAAACAATTTGGGAAGTTATCTCGAAAATCAAAGGCGATAAAGGTACTACCGTTGTCCTTGGTATATATAGGCCGTCAATCGATGACGAGTTTGATGTATCCATTGTAAGGGATGAAATCAAACAACCTGCCATGACCTATGAGGGTGTTACCGATGGAATTGCCTATATAAGAATTAGTCGATTTACCGACAAGTCTTCCGTTGCATGGAATGCATTATGGTCTCAAATTCTTGTTGAAGTAGAAAAAGACAATCCAAGTGGAATAATTTTTGACATAAGAAGTAACAGCGGTGGTTATCTTGATTCGGTCTTGTTTGCATTACAGGATCTTATTCCCGATGGGGCACTTTTAATGAAAGTACAAGGTAGAAATGGTCAAATAAACAGAAATTACAAGGTTTCTCGCACGGGGAAATTTACTGATGTTCCGATTGTAGTCCTGGTTGATTCATATAGTGCTTCGGCCTCCGAGATTTTTGCAGGAGCATTGCTTCAAAACAACAGGGCTTATATTATTGGGCAGCCAACCTATGGAAAAGGTAGTGTGTGGATGCCAATTACCGATTTTGTTGACGGTTCAAGTATGCACATTACTATTGAACAGTGGGTATTACCGAATGGGCAGATAATTGACAGAAATAACCCCATAAACCCCAATGAAATTATTGAAATTACAAAGGAGCAAGATGATGCAGGGGAGGATCCTCAGCTTGATAGAGCTTACGAATACCTTAAAAACTTATAAATAAATAAGTTGATTAATGTTCTTATGAAAGTTGTTCTATTAGTTGACGTTAAGGGACTTGGTAGGGCAGGAGATATTTGTGAGGTCAAAGAGGGATATGCAACAAATTACCTTATTCCGAATAAGATAGCTATCTTAGGGTCTTCCGAGAACCTTGCACATGCAAGTTCTCAAAAAAGAAAAATATCAGAGGATCGTGCAAAAAATCAAAGAGAAGCAATGGAGCTTTTAAGATCTATAAACAATCAGAGCATTGTTCATAAGGTTGCAAACACTAGAGGGAGTAAGCTTAAATCCCCAATAAAGGACACCGAGATTCTTAATGTGGTCGAGAAAAAAACCGGGAAACGAGAGGGTGTAACCTTAAAGTTTTCGGCCAAATATCACATTAAAGAAATTGGTAAACATGTAATAACCTTTGCTGTGGTTTCAACAAAGGGTTTTAATTTTGACAAAGAGGTTGTTGGCGAATTTGTACTTGATGTACAGTCCTAGGTAAGCCTTAGATTTAAAGACTTTTCTACTGTATTAATATAAATCGGTCTAACCGGTTAGTATCAGTTTCCTTTACGATCATTTTGTCGGGGAAAAACTTTTGCGCAGCACATATTACGTTTTTTGCAATTCCAGGTTCAATTTCAAGAGCTAAGAGTCTAAAGTGTACGTTGTATTTGTGCAGGAGTTTTAATAGCTTAACAATATGTGAATAACCGTGTTTGCTAAAAAGTGCCAAATGGGGTTCAAATTTTAAGGTTTTGGGTGACACTTTTGCGGTTAAAGGATCTAAATAAGGTAAATTGGCGGTAATAATAAGATTTCCTTTAATGTTTGTAAGAGCCTTTGGGAATAAATCTCCGTGAATATATTTATATTTAACAGTGGAGGAGGGTGGAGTGTTTGCTTTTGCAACTCTGATCGCCGGTTTACTTGTGTCAACTCCTATCGCGACTATGGAGTTTTTGCCGTCAAGAGCAGAGCCGATTGAATGCATTATTGCCCCCGAGCCTGTGCCAATATCTATCAGTGTAAATTGGGGTATGGATTTGATTATGTTAATAACAAGTGACACAAGGATTTCAGTTTCTTCCCTTGGAATTAATACATCTGGTGTAATATTTATCTTTTTTCCATAGAAATATGTGTAACCGGTTATATATTCAACCGGATAACCTTTGGATAACTTTGTTTTAATGGCGTTAAGCTTTTTGGTGGTAGGGACGTTTAGGGTCAGGTACTCAGAAAGTAGATTCTTCTCAAAAATAGTAAGGGATGAATTACTTACAAGTTCAAATGAGGAAAGCGAATGGGTCACTATTTTTCTACTGACTTAGGCTCGGATGATTTAGTTTTGGAAACCTTCTTGGCTTTTTCACGTTCGGCTATAAGTGTTGCGGATTTTTCCATTCGTGCCTTAAATTGTTCGATTCTGTTATCTCGATCGACAACATATTCATTGGCACCACCTTTTTTAAACGCAGGATGACATTTACTGCAGATATCTGCAGTAAACTCGGAGATTGTTGTTCCGATTGTGAACACGGCGCCGCAGTTACAAGTGACTTTGGTTTTATTCCATGTGGGATGGATATTTTTTTTCATTTACTTATTATTAAAATTTATTGTCCGTTTGAAAGAATTTGTACGAAAGTAGCGCAATTATTGCACAATCTACATTAAAACACAACCTTAAATTGACAACACATTTGTTTCAATGTATCATCCCTTACATACTGCCCGGGGTATATAAATTATATGATGGTTGGCAATATGAACAACAACTCCGATGCAGACATTGTTCTAAAAATCGATGAGCGTGACGTAGAAAAGCTGTTAAACAGAATTCATCGAATTCAAGGACAGTTAACTGCTGTAGAAGGAATGATAAAACCAGAGACCGATTTTAAAAAAAATATGATTCAACTTCAGGCAATAATTTCCGCAATGGAAAGTGTTCGACTTGAACTAATCCAGGTCAAATTAAAAACCAAGATTCTCACAGAACTTTCATCTATGATGAAGGTTCTGAAATAAAGTCTATTTAGCACAATCTATAGAAGTTTTTGTAAGAGAAGATTGTTTAGTAATTTAATTTTTCCGCCCTAACTACAAGCCTTTGTTTGTTACTCCATTTGGGAGTGCATGTGTAAAGAGTTAGCGTTGGTGAATATGTGTTTGAGTGAATTGTGAGGTCGTCAGGTGACGTAATGACTACCTGAGTAACCAGATATTCATAATAAACGTTTTCATAGCAAATATATATCTTATTACCGGGTTTAACTAAATCAAGGTTATAAAAAGTCTTTTCAACCGGAGGTAAATATAAGAACCTATGTCCGGTAATTACCATATTTCCACCGGTTTCAGGATTACCGGTACCGGCCAAATGCCAGAATCCCTGATTTAAAGCTTGGCTATCTTCCGAGGTTATAATATTTCCTTTGATTCTTGCTGTAGGTATAAACAAGTTATTTGTACCTTTGCAAACGGTTTCTTCGGAATCTAAGGGTTTTGCGATAAATCTGACCGGCAAAATCGTTATTTCTAGTGCACTTTCGATTGGGGAAATAACTTCAAGTGCTACAGGGTATAAAATTATGTAGACACAAACACCTAAAATGATAATGAGTACAAGTTGGGTAAGCAGATTAAGCGTAAGTCTATTTTTCATGTTGTTGTTATGATACCGTGCTATGACGAACAAATTCTTAACAGGTAATTAATTGAACTTCACATTGTGCTATTTTGATATAGAGATCTTTTTGTGTATAATCACTTACTCTTAGTTTTCCAAACAATTCCAAATGATAATAAAAAAGAAGGCAGGCCAGTTAATCCTAGAAAAGAATGGGTCTCAAATTCTTGTGTTTCCGGAGGGAAACGTTTCAAAATCCGACGAAAAGATTTCCGCAGTAATTTCTAACGACAAGACTATTTCAGACGAAACATTTATAATTTCGGGGTCGGGAGAGTGGGAATTTTCCGAGATATTCATTTATGGTTACAAAGGTACTTCAAAGTTCTATTATCTTGCAATTGCTGACAATACAAATGTTTTATTTGTCCAAGATTTCCTTGATCTTGACCTTGCAAATAAAACGATTCCGTTTGACATTGATATGTATGTAATTCCGTTTAATGAAGAATTTCTATTATCGGATAGAATAAAAAAAGATATCGGCGCTATTGACACCGGAAACATTGTTTTTTATTGGCCCAAGGGTGAGAGTCCATCCGACCAATCAGTTCAAAAGTTAAAAGATTATATAGGGGTTGTCGAGATTAAACGTGAGAATAAATTCAAACTAGATAATGGTATCAGAGACAA
The DNA here is from genome assembly GCA_016927995.1 of Candidatus Dojkabacteria bacterium. Taxonomy (NCBI): domain Bacteria; species Candidatus Dojkabacteria bacterium. The sequence goes on along the minus strand of JAFGLO010000007.1, from coordinate 71,732 downwards.
TAAATTCTTTTTTGTTCTGGAGTAAAATGGATAGAGTTATCCCTAAAAACCCGGAGGTAGAGTCATCATTAATAGGGGCTTTCTTACTTGATAAAAATACTCTGCTTGCCGCGGCAGAATTTCTGCTTCCCGATCATTTTTATGATGACCGCAATAAAGCGATCTACTCAAGTCTTCTGGAACTTCTTGATGAAGGAAAACCAATTGATCTTATGACACTTGGAGACAAGCTTAGAAAAAAGAAGAAACTAAAATATATTGGGGGAGTTGAATATCTTAGTGAACTTGCCAGTGCAGTACCAACCGCAGCTCATGCTGAAGAATATGCTAAGATTGTTCAAGATTTGAGTGTTCGACGCGGACTTATATCCGTTTCCTCAAAGATTGGGGAATTAGCTTTTGACGAAAGTAAAGAACTTTCGGAAGTGCTTGACCAATCGGAGCAAGCGGTTTTTGCTGTTTCTCAACAACGTATTACCGATCGATTTAGGCATATTAAGGATCTTTTAAAAGATGCCTATGAACGGGCAGAACTTCTTGATCAGGGTAAGTCGGCACCGGGAATCAAAAGCGGGTTTTCAAGGATTGACAATCTCTTAGGCGGATTTCAACCTTCGGATCTTATTATTCTTGCCGCAAGACCTTCTGTTGGAAAATCATCATTGGCACTTGATATGGCGAAATATGCCGCTGTACACGAGAAAAAGACGGTAGCATTCTTTTCGCTTGAAATGTCAGAGATTCAGATTATGGATAGGTTGGTTGGAATGCAATCGGGTGTAAATATTTGGGAGTTAAGAACAGGAAAATTAACCGATGAAATGTTTCAAAAACTTGGTGAAGCTTATGGTGTACTTGCCGATTCAAATATTTATATTGATGATAAACCTGGTCAGTCCGTTATGGAGCTTAGGGCCAAGGCAAGGCGACTTAAGTCGGAGGTTGGAATAGATATTATCTTTCTGGACTATCTTCAGTTGGCAAAAAGTAGAGGATTAGAGAATCGCGTGCAGGAAATATCGGAAGTCTCAATGGGGCTTAAAAATTTAGCTCGAGAGCTTAAAGTTCCTGTAGTTGCACTTTCGCAGTTGTCTCGAGGAGTAGAATCACGAACCGATCGAACTCCACAGCTGTCTGATCTTAGGGACTCCGGATCTATTGAACAAGATGCCGATGTGGTTATGTTTATTCATAGAGAGGAACAATATAATCAGGAGACCGAGCGTAAAGGTGTTGCCGACATAATCATTGCAAAACATCGAAATGGGCCGGTTGGAAGAGTTGAGCTTGCTTTTGTCAAAGAACTTGCTAGTTTTCGTAATCTCCAGAAATAACTTTATCCTAAGTAGGTTCTGTGATAAAATTACAAGTTGGACGGAAGTTTTTGTTTATAGTATGTACAAAGACTTTTTGCCAGCGTGGTGGAATTGGTAGACACGCGGGACTCAAAATCCCGTCTTCGCAAGAAGGTGTGGGTTCGATTCCCACCGCTGGCAGTTCATTGACATTTGGTCAGCAGTGGGAATAGTAACTGGTTCCATTGATCTAAGCCGAGTAGGGAAAGATCTCGGCTTCCGCTGGCAGTTCATTGTAAACAAAAAATAAAATAAATTATATACAAAATGTTTCCGGATAATATAGCTTCAAAAGATCCGATAACGGGTTTTATCCAATGGCTAATGAGTATCAACGTTGAATTTGCAATGAGAGTTCTTGTTTTGGGACTTATTGCTCTTTGGCTTGTAATGCTTTGGTGGTTCTGGCTTGACTCTGTCTCCAGATACAGTAATTCCGTAATTCAGCTTGTTATGGGGTTTCTTGTTGTATTTGTTCCGGTTGTTGGACTTTTGATCTATCTAATAATCCGACCTCGAAGAACTCTGCAGGAAAACTACTTTTCTGATTTGGAGCATAAGTTTCTTCTTGCGGAGGTTGACTCAATCAGTGTTTGTGAAAAATGTGGTGATGTTTCAACAAAAAATGATAAATATTGTCAGGTTTGCGGAGCCCAATTAAAGAAAAAATGTGAAAAGTGCGGTAAAGAACTTTCAGTCAGAAGTGCATTTTGTAAAAACTGTGGAACTAAACAGCCTGTGGAATCTATTCAGGAACCGGATCTAATAAAACCTAGGTTTAAACTCGCTGAAAAAATGAAACGTTTTCAAGACGTAATTAAAAATATTGTTAACAACTTATTAAAGCAGCTGGGGGATTTTCTTCGAAAATTTTTTAAAAACACAAGGAATAAACCTGTGGAATCAAAATCAAACTTAAAGAAAGAGCCGATGAAACCAAAGGCAACCAAGAATAAAGGGTCCGTGAAGTCAAAGTCAAACTTAAAAGGAAAGAAAAAATGATTTTTTTGACTGAGAATTTTGCGATTATTGCATTGCTGACTTGGGCTGCAATCTTTATAGTTTTGGGATTTTACTTAAGGGGTGTATTTAAAGTTACCGATAGAAACGAAGTATTCTCATATTTCAACGTTTTTTTTATTTCATTAATAACCGGGGTTATTATCGGGAGGTTATCATATGTTTTGTTCAACATTGATATCTTCAGACAGTTCTCGTTTTCCTATTTACCAATTACGTGTTATGAGAGCTGTACGTACGTTAGAGTTTTGCCGTATGTTCTATTAGAGTTTTGGAATGGACTCGATGTAATAGCATTAATTTTTACCTTCCTGATTGTGGGAATAAGCGTAGCCACCAAAAAGTATAAGTTGCCCAAAGTGCGGATGGCAAAAACATTATTAAATATTTCATTGGTTTATCTGTGTTTTCAGGTTGCAAGTTATCTATTTCTTTCGAATGAAACTCCAACATTAGTAGTTATTCTTTTAAGTGTTGTCTTTGTTGTTTACTTGTCAGGGTTTTTATTAAAACTTCTTGATAGCCCCAATCAGACTGTAATAAACTATGCTTATTTTTCCTTTCTAGCAATAGTTAGTATTATGATTGTTGTTGATAATATTATAATTGGTGGATTTAAAAGTATTGTTTGGTTCATCGGTTTTATACTGCTTGTGATTGCGGGAATAATACTTTTTGTTTTGGGAACAAAAGGAAAGAGTGTTTCAAAAAAACCTAAAATAGAAGTAGTAATGAAAGATTGGAAGTAAAAAGATTAGACATTTTGGTTTTTTCATATCTTAAATCTCGAAATTCGATATTTGGGGTAAGCAGGGAAAAGGCAATCCAGTTAATTAAGCAGGGATGTGTAAGTGTTAATGGCTCTGTTATTTTGCAGCCGTCAAGAAAATTTCGGATCAAGTTCGACAAAATTGATATTGTAGAACCCAAGCAAAGTGACATAAAAGATTTATCTGATAATTTATTAAGAAATGAACTTGTTATTTGTGAGAATCCTTTATTCTTGTGTATAAATAAGCCGGTATCTATTTCTGTTCATCCTGGAGCAGGTAAGGAAACAGATACAATATATAGCAGATTTGAACTTTCACCGTCTTTTGATATAAAAAACAAGGTAAATAGTGGAATAATCCATCGTCTGGACAAAGAAACAAGCGGTTGCTTGATCCTTGCGAAGGATGTAAATTTTGCGTCGTATTTGGCTCAACAGTTTCAAAAACGTAGAGTTACAAAGTATTACGTTGCAGTAACACCAAACCTTAACGAAAAAAATATTTTGGAGGGATTTTTGAGACCTAAACAATCAATGTCTTTTGATAAGGTGACCAGCTTTATAAACAATGAAATGATTAAGTCTCTAGAAGAAATTGAGAGTGATACGCTTGATTCGAACGATGTTCTGTCGCTGTCAAATTATTTTTGTGGAAAGTTGGGGAGGGTGGTTAAGCTTACTCGTGGTTGGGGAATAGGGGGCTGGGTTTATCGTGAAGACAGACAGAGATATACCTTTTCTTTGGAGTACCCTAAGACGCATATAAGTATACCCAAGTCTACGGTTACATTACTTTTTCCCATAGCAGAAGCAGATAATTCATTAATTTGGTTAATTAGAATATTAACAGGGAGGACTCATCAGATTCGTACAGTGATGAAGTTTTTAAATGCGCCAATTGTTGGCGATAACAAATACAATTCTAAAGGCTCTAAAAGCCTCAAAAGGGCTCTTGGAGTTACAAGGATGATGCTTCATGCCTTTTATATCAAATTTTTGATTACAGCTCCCTTTTCTCAACAGTTAAGTAATTTGGGGACTGAAAGGGCAGAAAAGTCGTCGAATCTGGGTTCGTATAAACAGATTTACGAAAAAGACCGTATAGCCTTCTCGGTTCTGGCCGACTTTCAATAAAACTATATCGCATTTTTATTGCTCGTAAATTCAACCGATACTCATTGTGGATAACAGGGGTTAGTGGGTATTCAGATTAGTGTTAACCAGCGCGCATCAACATGTTTTGTGAACAATAATAATGAAAACACGCCTTAATTTACCTGGTATTAGACACGAACCACGCTGCATGTACACAAACGGTGTACGCGATCGGATTATAATCACATTTTGTTTGTTTTGATAATATGCGTATAAATGGACTAAGGGTTTAGAATTCTTCTCCAGAAAGGATTGTTGTGATTTTCACGGTAACATTTTTGTAACTTCCGGTTTGTTCACTTTGCAGTAATGTATAGGACGTGTAGTTTTAAAAAGATAATTATTAATGTAGGCAGGTCTCATAATGTGTTTATCTTGTGTGCGTGTCGATAGTTTGTGGTAATATCAATTATTGTGAGAGGTGATTTTGCAAAAAAAATTAAAGGCAAGAATAAGGGAAAAGCACGTGCCAATTTCGGATTTGGCGGTGTTGTTTTTCGACTTTTGTTGTTACTTTTGCTTTTGGGAGGATTAGGCGTTGGATATTTGTTTATAAAAACACAAATCGAAGTGTCATCGATAAAGGTATCGTATTCTCAAGATTTTGTCATTAACAGATCTGAAAAAAACACTAATTCATGGCTTTGGGTGTATGTTGACTCAAAAGATTTGTATCATACTACTATTATAAAGATCTGTGGGTATTTTCCTTGGGAGAATACTAGAACAATTAATAGCTTTTGTCTTGATGGGGATGGGTATATGCAAATTGATAATTCAGGTTCAATGGCAAAGGTTTCTTCGCTTCTAGTAAGGGCGGCAATGCTTGCAGAACCTAATATAGTTAACGGGTTCTTAGGTATTTTAGAAGGTAGCCTGGCTTATCGATTTGATAATGTCGTAATAGTTCCCCTTGAGTGTGATTCTAGCAATCTTTTAGGTGAAGAGTCTTCTTTCCCTGATATAGTAAATGTTTTAGACCTTGGCTTTTGGGATCTTGCACAGAATCAATCACAAATTGAGGCTTTAGTATCATGTTCCTACGGTAACCCCTCAAAAAACGATCTTACGGCCTTTAGGAGCCAACTTAAAGAGTATACTTTAAAAAGTTTTGAATTGATGACTTTTGCGAATTCAGTTACTCAACAGGATGGCTCAACGCTTGTTGGAATCACTTATGAATCTTGGGATAAGATGTTTCGCGAGATTTCAGCTGGAACACCAATAAAACTTGAGCAAACTCAGGTCGAAGTATTTAATACAACTGATATTGCAGGTTATGCCGGATTTTTCAGTAGATCGTTCAACCACTACGGATTAAACGTAATCAGAACGGACAATATACCCGGTGGGGTATACGACGAGTGTGGTAGGAGTAAAATATATGTAACTAAAACCAAAAATAAATTTGAGGAAAGCTGTGACGTTATCGAGTTTATGCTTTTTGCAACACAGGGACAATTTCCCGAAATCATTGAGGGCCCTCCGCCTTTTATATATACAGGTGATATAATTGTTATAATTTGTAGTCCTTTGGATGTTACTACATCGGAGAATAAATAAAATTCGTCTTAATAATTATGTCCGGGCATAATAAATGGTCCAAAATTCAACATAAGAAAGGGCTTGCAGATTCTAAAAAAGGAAAACTGTTCTCAAAAATTTCTCGGGAAATTTTTATTGCAATAGCGGAAGGTGATTCCGTAAATCCTGAAAGTAACTCGTTGTTAAAGATTGCAATAGATAAAGCAAAGCAAGCTAGTATGCCTAATGCTAATATCGAACGGGCAATAAATAAGGCAGCTGGAGGGGAAGAAGGTGCAAAGTTGGAGCGAGTTTTTTATGAAGCATATGGACCTTTTGGAGTTGCACTAATAATTGAAACTTTGACAGATAATAAAAACAGGACAATTTCTACTTTGAGAAACATTTTAAATATGAATGGTGGAAATATTGCAGACAAGGGTGCAGTAATGTGGCAGTTTAATCGTGTGGCACTTATAAAGTGTGAGAAGACTGCCGCCTTTGAAGATTTTTTTGACACAGTTTCCGGGATTGAAGGTGTTGTCGATGTTACCGAAGACAAGGATAATTTTCTGTTAATTGGTGTAAGTTCTTCTCTTTTTGCCATAAAAACTGCATTGATAAACATAGGATATATAGTAAAAACTTCGAGTATTGAGTATCTTCCCAAGAATATTGTAAAATCTCTGAACTCTGCACAGATCAACGAATTGATAGATCTTCTTATGGATGATGATGACGTAATTAATGTTTGGCATAATATGCAAAAGAAATGAGATTATTGGGTATAGATCCGGGAATTGCCAGAATGGGTTGGGGTGTTGTCGAATTAGACTCATCCGGCACAATTACTTACATAGGTGGGGGGGTATTCGAAACGGCTGCAGACAGTCTTAAAGTTGACCGAATATACAAATTGTTAAGGTCTCTTGAAAAAACAATTAAACAGTTTGAAATTTCCGGTGTAGGAATGGAAAATATATTTTTTTCGAAAAATGTTAAAACTGCAATTACTGTTGGCGAATGTAGGGGACTTATCTATGCACTTTGCGGAAAGTATAAATTACCGCTTTATGAGTTTACTCCTAATGAGATAAAGCAAAGTTTGACTAGTTATGGTAATGCATCAAAGGCACAGGTGCAAAAAATGATTCAGACAATACTGAATATTGATTTTTTGCCAACACCCGATGATTTTGCAGATGCACTCGGAATTGCTTATTGCACTGCAATAAAATTTGAGCTTAAGGATAGGTTGGAATAATCTTTCTGCAATGATAATATACACGCATGATAAGTGTTTTAAACGGCAAAATTATTCGAAAGGAATCCTCGAGTATAGATTTATTGACTGCTTCCGGGCTTGGATTTAATATTTTCGTTTCCCAAAGGGATCTGGACAATCTTTCCGAGTCAGAAACTACAACACTTCTCATTTATCACTACATAAGGGAAAACAGAGAAGACCTTTTTGGGTTTTCAAATCTTGAAGATAAGCTTTTTTTTGAAAAATTGATTTCAATAAGTGGGGTTGGTCCGGCAACAGCAATTGATATATTATCTCAGTTCTCTGTAACAGAATTTGCGAAATTACTCGATGAGAAAGATGTCAAGAAAATCTGCACAATCAAGGGTCTCGGTAATAAAACAGCTAGAAGAATAGTCTTGGAACTTGCCGAGAAATTGGTTACAGATGATACTAAAAAGGCATTAGATCCCAAATCCCTTGATAAACTTTCTAAGGTAAGTTCGGCACTTAAGTCACTAGCATTTTCTTCGAAGGAAGTCGAAGCAATGATCTCAAAGCTTAGTAAAACTGAAATAGAAGGGGAGTCCACCGAGAGTTTAGTTTATATTTGTCTTAAGGATCATGAATAAAAAGGTTACCGTTTCAAAAGATAATGTTGTAGATCCCAAGTTGCGACCTAATAGCCTAAATGAGCTTATTGGACGTAATTCTGAGAAAAGACTTATAAGCATGGCAATAAATGCTGCTCGTGGTCGAAATGAAGCATTAGATCATGTATTATTTCACGGTCCGCCGGGGCTTGGTAAAACATTGTTTGCCAATATAATTGCAAAGGAATTGGGTGTTAATATTAAAATCACTTCAGGTCCTGCAATTGAACGCCAGGGTGATTTAGCCGCAATTCTAACAAACCTAAAAAGGGGTGACATTTTATTTATTGATGAGATTCATCGGCTTAACAAAAGCGTTGAGGAAGTGCTTTATCCTGCCATGGAAGATTTTGGACTTGATATTATTGTGGGTAAGGGTCCCGGAGCAAAGGCTATGAGGCTTGCATTACCTCAATTTACCCTAATAGGTGCAACCACACGACTAAGTCTGCTATCGTCTCCATTAAGAGATCGTTTTGGGCTTTTAATAAGGCTAGACTTCTTTGATGATTCCGATCTCACTAGTATTATAATAAGGGCCGCGGATGTTTTGGCAATTAAAATCGATAAAGAATCTGCATTAGCTATTGCCAAGAGAGCCCGTGGAACGGCAAGATTAGCGCTTCGATTACTAAAGCGGGTGCGAGATCATGCAAGGGTTGAATTTAACTCCGATCAAATAACTGCAGACATTGTCGAAAAGGCTCTTGATTTGCTGGGAATTGATGAATACGGGCTTGATAAAACAGATCGATTGATTCTTCGTTTGATGGTTGACAAATTTAACGGTGGTCCGGTAGGCCTTTCTACGTTAGCAACAGCAATTTCCGAGGATAAAGAAACAATTGCAGAAGTAATAGAACCATACTTAATTAAAAGAGGATTGATTGATAGAACCAAGAAGGGTAGGGTTGTTACCAAGGCAGGTTACGAATCACTAGGGGTTAAATTTCAGCAAGAAGGGAGGTTATTGTGAGCACAATTACCAATGAGCGGGAAGGGTACAAAAAGGCTTTAGCGAAACTGGTTGAAGATGATTCTTCTTTAAAGCTATTTAAAAACGCTCCTTATGCCGTTAATCAGTCAAAGTTCAAATTGTTCATTAAAAAAGTTCAGCGAAGATTAATAAATAGGTTGGGGCTTGTTAAAAGTATTCGTCCCAAGCGCTTTGCGTCCAAAGAATCCGTTGCTGTTGTGGATAAGTGGAAGCGAAGAAGAATGTTTTTGGGGTCCGTAATAATTGTTGGAATTTTTATTGCCTTAAGATTCTTTCGAAGTCAAAATATTGAAATTCAGGATATTTTCCTTGATGCAATTGTTTTTGCTGCCGTTGGCGTTTTACTTTTGTTATGGATTTTCTGGGGCGAACTTACAATGATTACCTTTCAGGTGCTCGCAATGTTTGTAGGATCATCTCTTTTTGGAATAACCTTGTTTGTTCAACTCTTCTTTTTGGGGCAACTCTCGAGATTCGATGAGATTTTATCTTTTGCAGTTATTCTGATATTTCTGTTTGGATTTTCTGAAGTTGTATTTTTATCTGCAAATATTGTTAACGTTTCACAAGTAAGAACAGTACCTTTGCTGCAAGTTGCTCAGACCGTTGTATATATTGTTGGGATTATTTCAGTATATTTCTTTACATTGGGACTTCTAACGTTCTCATTTCCCTGGTACTACTATACTGTTCTGTTTCTTGTTTATACAGTTATTGCGTATCCTATTATTTTTACATTTGGAGGCGCAATTCGTGTTAATTTAGCACTTTCCGTAGGAATTGGACTTGTATCTTTTATTGCAATGATAGTGCTTTTTATATGGCCAATAAATTACAAGATTGCTTCCATTTATCCTGCAATGGTTTTTGCTGCTGCGACCGGAACGCTTATGAGTTCGTTTAGACAGAAGCTTAATCTTTCCATAATTATTGAGTATTATCTAATAATTATGGCCGTTATCGTTATCATTTATTCGAGTGCAACTTATTTTTAATCCTTATCGGATAACGTTTTTGAGGGAATGATTGAACGTAGAGAAGGGGAGTGTCCCATAATAATCGAGTCAAGCCTGGGTGTGAAAATGTATCCTGTAATATTTTGGTGTGGATAACTTGGACATAATGGACGAACTGTACACTTCGTCTAGTAGCATTTGTCTAATGCTATTTAACCGGGGGCTTCAAAATATACGAGAAATAATGGATTTAAGCTCTTTGTCACAAGAACGGCTCGAAGCATTACAGGAGAATTATATATATTTTTCTGACGGTCTTCTCCTTTTTGAAAAAAGCCGCTCAAAAAACGTAAAATAGGGAATATCGAAACTGAGTATAATCACCCTTATACTCGGAAGGCGGTATGAATTTGGCGAAATACATGTTTTGAATTTTTCTTGATTTATTTAGAAAATAGCACTAAAAATTAACGTTTATTCGCCTGCATTGGTCTAGATTTTAAGCTAATTTTCATGAATTTTCCGGGAATTTTCTGTTTAGTGGTTTAGTTGTCTCAAAACTCTAGATTCGTTGGTAGTTTAGGGTGTTCTGCCTCTAAATTACCCTACTCCTTGGCATTTATTGCTATAATATTGCAGTAAATTCAATAATTTCTTACATAAGAAATGTTGTATGTCACCTAAGTCACCAGAAGGAATCGTTGTCAATAGAAGATTAAGCCGTGAGTTTGAAGAAATAAAGACCCCAGGTGAACGTGTTGAATATTTGCATGGCATTGCGGTTTGGGAACTGGAACAGCTTAACGAACGCTTAAAAACTTATAATCTAGAGGTTAATGACCCCCAAAATCCGTTTTCTCCTAATTATTCAATAGGATTACCATCGGACAGTTCCGAAAAGCTGAGAATTAAGATTTCTGATAAAGTTGATTCAATATTAGGACGTCGTTATTGGGGTATATTTTTTAATGTAGAAGATCCTTCTGGTAGTCTAACTAAAGAAGCAATTGAATTACCTGGATATAAATTTGAATATGATTTTAACGAATATGGAGAGACCAAAAGAGTACCAATTGTGTTAGTAGATATAGAGCAAGTTAAACGTAACAGGACAAGTTACAAAGAATTTTATCCCGGGGCATTAATTTATTCAGGACTTATAAATTTGGTTACTTTTGTAAATGAGCTTTATCCAGCATCCTTTTGTCATATTACCGACGTTAACGATCAGTTACGGGTCTTAAATGTTCTTAGTGAAGCTTCACAGGCGGTAAGGCTGGGGCTTGCCAGGCTTGGTAATGGAAACAAGGAGTAAAACGGTGTAATGACGTGTAATAGATGATAAAAACCACGGCGAGAATTAAGAATGGATAAAGAAAAGCTCCCCAGAGCCTCAATTTGACCCCTAAAACACTTTTACCCTAATTCCATACCTCCCACCGTATGTTATTTTTCCTTTTAGAACTTTGCCGATCGAATTAGGGGGTAAATTTAGTATCTCGACAAATTGGTAGGTGTCCATAAAGCCAATCTTTTGAGTTTTGGCAATTACAGTAACTTCTTTACCTAAAAGGGCTTTGTTTTTGCTTTCAAAAATTTTGTCGGTAACCTCGATAAGTATTTGCTTTCGCTTCTTCTTTTCGGCTAAGGGAATATCATCCGGGAAAACCTTTGCGGCAATCGAAAACGGACGTTCCGAATAGTAGGCAAGAAAAACTTTATTAAACTGAATTTGGTTTAGTATTTCGACAGTCTCATTAAACTCATTTTTTGTTTCGCTCGGAAATCCAACAATAATATCGGTAGTAAGATATAAAAGTTTGCCGGTATTCATTTCTTTTGATCTAATATAGTCAATTAGCTTGAGATACTTCCGGGTAGTATAGGTCCGATTCATCTTTTTAAGAATTCTATTGCTGCCGGCTTGCAATGGAAGTCCAAGGTATTTAAGCATTTTGGGTTCTTTGAAGATATAATCAATAATTTCATTTGTTATAAAACTTGGGTGCGGGCTTAAGAATGTTACAAAAAATTCGCCATCTATTCGACAGACTGACTTAAGCAGATCAAGAAAGGTTTTGCCGTCTTGGCTCCATTTATCAACTATTTGTCCAAGCAGTACAATTATCTTTTTTCCGGAGCTTAGGGCTGTTTCCACGTCGGCAATAATAGCTTTTTTTGTTCTGCAAAATTCTTCACCGCGTGAAAACGGTACAATACAGTAGGTACAAAACTGACTGCATCCTGTCATTATTGGGATATATGCCTCTATACCGTCGGGGGTATGTTTTTGCTGGAGTTGAAGATAGGAGGAAGGCGTACGTTCATTTATTGTAATAGGGGAGTCACTCCCCTTCCCTAATTTGCTTAATTTTTGCGGAAGCCGTTTAATATCTCGTAAATCGATGTAGATATCAATAGAATTTCCGGACTTTTGTTTAAGATTTCTTACATTTTCCTGTGTATTTTTGCATACGGAATTTTTATGATCGCGGCGCACCATACATCCGGTTAGAACGGTTAAAACGGGTTTATTTTTCCCCCTACTTCGCTTTAAGTCTCTAATGTGGTTAAGTGTTTTGGCCTCGGCCCTTTCCCTGACACTACAGCTGACTGCAATAAATATGTCAGTATCTTCTACGGATTTTGTTTCGGTAAATCCGGCATTATCTAATATAGTACGAATTCGATTGCTGTCAGTAATATTCATCTGGCAACCGTAGGTTTTAATGTAGTAAAATTGTGCTTTCATGCAAGTAGTCTAAAGAGATATTTATTCCTCAAGGAGTGGTATATTTTCGGTTTCTTCTGGTTCTTTGTTGGTTCCAATTGGTAATTGCTCGACCTTTGTAAGTTTTCTGGATATTGTTGTGGTTTTGGAGTTGGCTTGCTTAAGAGTATTTTGTACGGTAGCAAGCTGACTTTCAGCCTTTGTAAGAATAATTCCAAATTTACCGAACTCTTCTTTGATTGTGGTTAAAAGATTCCATACTTCACTTGTACGCTTTTCAATTGCAAGGGTTCTAAATCCAATTTGTAGACTGTTTAGAAAAGCAGCAACAGTATTTGGACCCATTACCACGATGTGAAATTCACGCTGAAGCTGCTCACAAAGCCCGATCTGTTGGGTGACTTCGGCGTATAACCCTTCGATTGGAAGGTACAGGATTCCAAAGTCAGTTGTGTTTGGGGGATCAATATATTTGTCAAAAATATCTTTAGCCTCCGATTTAATTCTAAGTTGAATTGCTTTTTGTGCAAGTAAGATTGTTTCTTTTTCGGCGGTTTCCTGAGCTTTTATAAGCCGCTCGTAATCCTCCATTGGGAATTTAACATCGATAGGGAGATAAAGGAATGAGCCTTTCTCTTTTTTATCTGGAATTTTGATTGCAAATTCGACAACTTCGTGACTTCCTTGTTTGGTTGATACGTTAGTGTCGTACTGTTCTGGTGTTAAGATTTGTTCTAAAAGGCTTCCAAGCTGAACCTCACCCCAGGTACCTCTAACTTTTACACCTGATAATACCTTTTTAAGGTCACCTACGCCTTGAGCAAGATTTTGCATTTCACCCAGTCCTTTATAAACTTGTTCCAGCCTGTCATTTACAAGCTTAAATTTTTCACCGAGGCGTTTGTCAAGGGTTTCAGTAAGTTTCTCATCGACTGTAGAACGCATTTTATCAAGCTGAATGGTGTTATCTTCACGAATTGAATCAAGCTTCTTTTCGATTGTCAGCCTTACATCTTCCATTTGTTTTTGAGTATTTTGATTAACTTTTGATAGGCTATCGGAAAATTGTGAAAAGTTTTTGTTTTGTAGAAGTGCAAACGAGCTTATTCGTTTATCGAGTGAATCACCAAAGTCTTTAACGTTTTTTCCAAGCTCTTCGCGGGTGGCACGCTGGTTGTCGGCATTTTCGCGGCGACTCTGAGCCATTTCTTCCTTGAATAGTGGTTCCAGACGTTTAACATTTGTATTGATTTCGTTTTCAAGGGAATCAGTCGAGTGTTTTTTCCCAAATAATAATAAAGCAAGAACTAACACTTGAAGCGCAATTATTATAATAACAAGAGTTTCTATGTTCATTTAAAAAAGTGTTTTCTTTTTATAATTAATGTAGTCCTCACCAAAACGGGTAATAAGGTCTTTTTCTTCTTCTCTTGCAAAGTAAAATAACACCGGAATTAGAATAAATAAGGTGGTCAGGATTCCGGCAATTGATTGATTCCAAATTCCTGCTCCGAGATAGGTTATGGCAACAGCTGTGTATAACGGATGTCTTACAATTGAGTAAATTCCGGTGGTAACAAGGGTTTTGGAACTTTCAAAAAAAGCAGTTTGAATTGAAAGATTATTTAAGCCAATGGTATACATTGTAATTCCAAGGAAAAACATTATTATTCCGACGGTTTCGAGCCATGTGGGCCCTTCATATTGAGAACTAAAGAACTGGATTAGAAAAAAGACTATTGCATAAATAAAAACACGGACCAGTGACCGATTTAAGATTGAATTCTGGGTATTAGGCATGACCTTTATTTTAACTTATCTATACATAGATATTATCAGTAGTTTAAACTTTTAACAATGACTAAAGTTGACATCCAGCAAGATTTAATCACACAGGGGGTAAGGTAATAAACTAAATTACTGTATAATTGTGTATGAGACTTTTTGATGGAACAGACAATTTTGTGGTTGTTGACGTGGAAACCACTGGTCTTTCGTATTCAGACGCACGTGTAATTGAGATTGGTGCAGTAAAAGTTGAACATGGCAACGTAACAGCTAAATTTGATAAATTGATAAAAACGGTTGACGATATTTCTTTGGGCACAACACTTTTAACCGGTATTACTCAGGAGGAATTTGACCAAAATGCCAAGGATCCCGTTAAGGCTATTAAGGAGTTTCGTGATTTTATTGAAGATTTTGTGTTTATTGCGCACAATGTTTATTTTGATTTTGACTTTGTTAACTCGGAATTTTATAGATATGATCAACCAATTGTTGTTGCACCTAGGCTTTGCAGCGTAAGGGTTGCTCGTAAAGGCATGCCATACCTCCCCTCATATAAGCTTGGCTTTTTAAAAGATTATATGGGACTTAAGTTTAGATCCCACCGCGGGCTTGACGATGCTATGGTTGCACTTGAAATAGTAAATCGGTACGGCGATCTAGTGCCATTAGATAATACTGTAGTCGACGACAAGCGGTATGGAAATATCGCAGTGATTCCTATGTTTGGGAAAATATCCGGGAAAAAAGGCTAAGTTCAAGCTCAACCGTAACTGTATTAACAATTTTTAATTATCTGTTTAACTTTTTTTATAGCCTCTTTTATATCTTTTGCCTCAAACTCTGCTCCTGATGCTGGTTTATGTCCTCCTCCACCAAGTGCTTTTGAAAATATTGAGGTATCAATGCCGGCAGCGTTATCAGCCCTAAACGAAACTCTAAAAGTTTTTTTATTATCAGTATGTGGAGTAATAGTAAATCCCCATTTATTTCCATTTGCGGCACGTAAATATGTATGAACATATGAATGATTTGCCTCCCCTGCCTCATATTTTGTGCCCTTTGTTTCCTTAAACCAATTATTTAAAAATTCACGACTATAAAAACTGTATGTATAATCAGATGTAACTACAGTATTTTTTAAGAGTTCTGCAATAATAAGTAGTTGAGACCGTGTATATCGCACCATTTTGTTTGATAGTTCTTCAATTAGAATTCCGTGTTTAAAACATTCTGTTACCAATGCAAATGTTGACTTTGGATACCTTAGGGGGTATAGAAATCGCCCGGTATCGGCGACAATTGAAGTAAGTAGTGCTTCTGCGGAATCTCGATCAAGTGTTATTATGTCGTTGAGTATTTCGTAGATCAATTCGGCTGTTGAAGAGGTCTCTTTCTGAATGTATAGGTCAACACCCATTTTATTAATAATTGGATGGTGGTCAATAATCACTGTTTTAATTTTAGCTTTTGTTATCTTGGCTTTTAGCTTCTCCGGATCTTCCTTGGCAAATCGTTTAAACTCATTTCCGTCAAGGAAAATTAATAAATCAGGCTTTTGATCCGCAATTGTTTTTACTAAGGGCTGTAGTTTTATTTTATCGGAAAATTTTATAAACGATAGATTTTTTGCAAACCCATCGTCTACCGACATAATAATCTTCTTGTCAGGATAGTTGGATTTTAATATCTGATATAAAAAGGAAAGGGAACCAATTGCGTCAGGGTCAGGGGAAATATGTGCAGTGATTGCAATCTTCCTTGCAGATGAAAGGACATCTTTTAATTGTTTATCCACAGTTGAGCAGTTGATGAGTTTAAGTCGAATTTTTGATTATAGTTAATACGTAATATTAAGTAAAGTCTGGTATACTAGCTTGAGCAGATAATATAAACAGGCGATACATATGACACGTGAAGCTGCAATGCAAATTGTCGATGAGCTTATCGACAAACCCAATCTTAAAAAGCATATGCTTGCTGTAGAAGCAGCTATGATAGCTTATGCCAAAAGATTTAACGAAAATCCTGAGCTTTGGGGAATTGCCGGACTTTTACATGATGCTGATTGGGAGAAATATCCGGATGAACATCCTGCAATTATTGTAAAGAAGTTAAGGGAAATGGGCGAAACTGACCTTGCTCATGCTGTTAATTCTCACGGATACGGATATAAAGACTGGGATAAGCGTGGCGGAGAAAAGCCCGAAAGTTTAATGGCTAAAACGCTTTGGGCTGTCGATGAACTTACTGGATTTATTATTGCTTGCTCACTTGTTCGGCCTGACAAAATTGATGGATTAGAGGTTAAATCGGTTCTTAAACGGTTTAAAGAGAAAAGTTTTGCCTCAAACGTTGATCGGGATGTGATTTCCAAAGGGGCTGCGGAGATAGGTGTTTCAATAGAAGAGCATATTCAAACGGTTATTATTGCTATGCGAGGAATAAAGGATAAATTATTTTAGAAACGTCCCTGCTACGCAGGACAAGTCGCGGACATGTCCCTACTATTTCACTACTCTATAAATCCATAAATACTCATTGTGACGAGTTGGAAAACGATATTCCTTTAAAAGTAGCTTTTTGTAAAGCCTTAGGTTTTTGGTTTTGGGTATTTCGAACATATTGCTAATTACCAAAACACCAGGTTTAAGTTCTTTTTCGATTTTAGGGATTATTATCTGTTTCATAAATTCAGGCATTAAGAAAACATATAAAACATCGGCCTTGCTTATATCAACATTTCTTATATCACCGAGGATTAGCTTTAAATCTTTTGATCTATTAAGTAAAAACAGCTTTCTAATCCAGGCGAGTGGAAACACAATTGGGTCTTTTTCCACGCCAACTCCCTTGACTCCAGGTATCTTTTTTATAAGACAGGCTAGAACTTTTGCGTCTCCACAACCTAGATCGTAAATAATCGAGGCACGAGGAATAATTTTATGCTCTAGAATCTTTTGAATTGCAAGCTTCCCTGATGGAACAAATGGGACTTTGTCTCCCACCCTAAATGAAACAATTAAATATACAACTCTTATTACAATTAATATAAATAATAGTTGGCAGAGTAGTCTAATTGTTATTAGTACAGTGTAAAGACTCAATATTTTTATAATTCAAATACATTTTACGTGGTTCCACGGTTTAATCATTGAAACAGTAAAGGATTTTACAAGAATATTTTTTACTCTATGCAACAATCTACTGCTTCTTTTACCATTTTGCCAAGTTTTGACCAAAAATTTGATGATTTCTTCGAAGATTCGGTAGCTTTTGTTTGGGACTCGGTGTTTTTTGACAAAGTTATCGGGGTGGAATCCGATGCTAAGTTCTTTTTTGAGTAGATTGTAATTTCGATATCGCCTATCTCTAATTCAACCGATTCAATATATTCTTTGTTATTAAGTCTTGTATGTTCGAGTTCTGTATAGTCCGGAAATGTTTCACGCAGAAGTTTTGCAGTTTTTTTAAAATCACCAGGGTTTACTGAAAGTTTTAACGAACCGTTTGGTTCTTTTTTTATAACAGAAAAGGAGATATTAGCACGGCTGAGTGCTTCAAGAAATAAGGTAATAGCATTTTTCATTAGGATTTAGAGGTTGTTTTAATGTCAGTTACTTTGATTACTCCCATATTTAATGCCCAAAAGAGTGAGTATAAACCATAAGCTTTATCAAATAGATCCGTTGCTTCCTGAGAATCTCCCTGGGACAATTTTTTGGTTCCAACTTCCATTAGGCGATAACTTGCGGCCAAAAGATGCTTAGAAATACACCAGACTTCGCCTTCATAAGCCTTAATAATCTTTTTAAGAAGTTCTTTTCGCATCTCACGAATTTGATCTAACAGTTCGTAGTAAGCTGAATCACCCGTCTTGGCTCCGCTAAAGAAAAGATGTTCTTCAATACTGATTAAGTTCATAATTGCAATAGACAAGTCCTGATCTGCTGATAAATCCAGCTTGTTTTTCTTTTTAAGACTGTCATATTTTTCGACAAGTTCTTCTACATCTTTAATTTTTACGTCGGATTCTTTCATTTGCATTGAATTTTAGTTTAAGTGTTGGATTATACAGTGAAACAGTGAAACAGTGAAGTAGTAGAGACATGTCTATGACTTGCCTAGTAAAGAAGTGAAACTATTTATAAATGAAATAAAGAATGATGCTTGTTAAAAGTAATCCCGCAACCGGTAAAACGACCTTCTGAAACGGAAAAAAGCTTTTACCATTGTTTTTTTGTTTTAACAGATTGTGAATGTTGCTAAAAATTACAAAAGTGATTGAACCTACAGCCATTCCAAAAAGAAGCTTATCAATACCCCAAGGTATAGAGTAAGAGATAACATTTTGTGGATTACCTACAAGTCCAGTTAGGGTAAGCGGAATTAAAAACGCAGTAAAAACAGACAGAGTTATTAACAGATTTCTTCCTGGGAACTGTTTTCCTTTTTTATCGAATGCCGAAATAATCATAAAAATAATTGTAACGGCAATTGCACCTAACCATGTTCCTGTAATTGTGTCGTCAACTCCAAGGTATTTTGACAAGCCTGCACTTGCGGAAACGGCGACCAAACAAAGCGGACAGGCGGCGGTGAGTGCATTTACAAGAATAATAGATCCAACGGTTGCAATAACTCCTCCAGTGGTGCCTTTTGCTTTGTTTTTTTCTGTCATGATTGTTAGTCTGCTTCCCATTTAAAAACTCTGATGGCAACGAAATATATACCAATTCCCCATACGGATAAGGCTAAAAGTTCGGGCCATACGTCGACAAGGCTTAAGCCTTCAAATGCGATTTTCCTCATAGCATCATTAAAATATGTAAGTGGCAATGCTTTCCCAATTGATTGTAGCCAAGTCGGAAAGAATTCCATTTCAAAAAATGTGCCCGACAAAAGCATTTGAGGTAAAGTGATAATGTTTGCAAAAGGTGAAATTGCTGCATCTGTCTTTGCAATTCCGGATATCATAAAGCCGAATCCCATGAAGATTATAAGTCCTATAGCCGATAAAAGTACCATGCTTATAAATGTCTCCACTCCATTACTCAGAGTAAATCCAAGGAAGAAATATCCAAGTAAAATTACAAGCATTGCCTGAAGTAACGAAATGCTGAGTCTACTAAATGCTTCACCAACTATAACATAAAGTTTTTTAACAGGTGTTGCAAAAAAACGCTTTAGAACAAGGGTTTCTCGTAGTCTTAGGAATACAAACGCAGTTGCAAAAACACCCATGTTAAGTAGTGAAAAGCCTAATTGTCCTGGCAGGATAAAGTCTATTGCTTTGTATTTTCTACCCTCGACCTCCGATACTGAAAGTGATGTTAGGAATCCGTCTACCGGAGCTGCAGCAAGATTTATTTTGTCTGAAATTCCTGAAACAACATGTAAGAACTGTCCAGACATTTGGGAGGCGTTACTTACGGTGACCGTAATTTCGTACATCGGCAATTGATAGTCTCTTCGCTCGATGAAAATTTCCGCATCGAGTTTTCCCTTCTCAAGCTTTTCCAAGATCTCTGTATCTGAAAGGTCATATTCAAAGGTTACGCTTTCTGACTCACTAAGGCTTTCGAATATTGGGTTTGTTGTATCTGATCCTTTGCGAAGTGCTACGTCAAATGAAAGTCCCTGATCATCCAAAAGTCCAAAGATGCTTACAAAAATTATCGGGAAGATAAGTCCAAAAATTAGACTGCTTGGGCTTCGCAATGTTGAGATCATGCTAGCCTTTGTAATTGCAAGGAGTGCTTTTAGTTGATTATATTTTCTAGGAACCGGTTTTGTTTTTTTGTCTTGCTTTGTGCTTTTTGCCATTTAGTTTTTTTTTAAGTTATTGTTAACTTTCGGACAGGTTTTTAACCTATCCTTACGAAGATCTTATTCTCTAAGTTCTTTACCTGTTAAGTCAAGAAAAACATCGGCCAAACTTGCAGGTTTTATTACCTTTTTAGATTTGAATCCACGGTCCAGAAGCTCCTGAACAAGATTTTGGGGTGTGTCAATGGCTACAAGCTTACCATTATCCATAATTCCTACCCTATCGCACAGCTCTTCAGCTTCTTCCATGTAGTGGGTAGTCATAATTATTGTTACTCCTGTATCACGAATAGATCGTATTAAATCCCAAATGTTTACGCGAGTTTGCGGATCAAGACCTGTTGTTGGCTCGTCTAGAAATATTATCCTGGGACGGTTTATGAGCGTTACTGCAAGAGAAAACCGTTGCTTTTGTCCGCCTGACATTTTAGAAAATTCGACCTTGGCCTTGTCGCCCAGTCCAACAGAGTCAAGAACTTCTTTTGTATCAACCTTTACACCATAAAGTCCTTCAAAGAGTTGGATAAGTTGAGTTAAATTGAGTTTGGGATAAAATCCTGACTGTTGAAGCTGAATTCCAATAAGTCTTTTTATTTTGTTTGGATCTTTGTTTATTGAATACCCGGCAATGGTTACGTCGCCATCTGTTTCATCCCGGAGTGTTTCCATTATTTCAAGGGTTGTAGTTTTTCCTGCACCGTTAGGACCTAAAAGTCCAAAAATTTCGCCTTTATAAACATCAAAGCTTATGTCATTTACTGCGACTAGATTTCCGTACCGCTTAAAAAGGTTTTTTACTTCTATAATTTTTTCGCTTTTCATTTATTGAGGTAGATTAACTTACAAAACCTGTAAGTATACATTGTTTATTAAAATGAGTAAACAGTGCTTGGTGGATAGTTAGTGTGTGTTAGCCCTGGGGCCTGGGGAGCAAAATTAGCTAAATGACAGTACTCGTCGATTTCACAGAGAGATATAATGACACGTATCTTAAAATTGTCAGAGTTTGTACACACGGGAACATCTAATTTTGCTCCCCAGGCCCCAGGGCTAACACACCCTAGAGCCCATAGTTCACTTTTTTGTCACTAACTGATATAATGTTATCATTAACTTTATTCATTCATAAATGAAGAAATTCAATATAAAGGTTCTTGCCGGTGTTTTGACCGGACTTTTCTTGTCTGTATTTAGTTCTTTAGCCTTGGGATTTACAGGGCTTGTGGGATTTGCAGCACTTACAAATATTGAAGTCCCGTTAGCATCCCCCGTTATTGATTATACCGAAGGGCTTTTAAATGTTTCTTCATTTGTTCCATATCCATATGAGTTTACCGATATTACCGAGTCTTTACTTCCTGAACTTAAAAAAGCTACGGAGGAAGGTGGATATACCCTTGAAGAGCTTCTGAAAGAAATCGGACTTAACAATAAAGATATAAGTAGTATTCCGGAGAAAGATCGCCCATCGAAGGCAACATATGAATTTTCCTTTTCATCAGAGGAGAAAGATCTCGATACTCGAGAAACCTCTCTTGAAAGTTTTTCGATGACAATGAATATGCTAACCGACATAAGAACCCAGGATATAAAAGGTGATTTAACCGTTAATGTGAAGTCTTCTGAATGGGATGACACAGAAGAAGAAGAATACGATGCAATAAACGAAATGAATCTTGAATATGGGTATATTACAACAGACGAAATTATATTTGGAAAGGTCACAATAGATGAAGATTATGTGAAAGAGAATATGGACTCCGAAGCTTTAGAGTATGTTAACAAGTGGGTTTATTATGATATATCCGAGATTATTGAAATCTACAATGAACGATATAGCGATCAGATTGAAACAATAAATGAACCAACGGCTTTCGAGCTTACTGACGAAGAGTACAAGCTTATTGAGAAAATTCTAACAAGTGATGAAATTCAGCCTGAGATTGTTGACTTGCCCGGTAAGACATTTGATGACGGGCGTGCTCGTTGCTATATGTGGTACTGGGATGAGAAAAAGATTTCAGATTTTGTTGATTATCTTGAGAAGGAAATAGATTCCGAGGGTGATTTTTCAGATTTTGATGATCTTAAAGAGATGCACGTTTCATTTTGTACTGATAGAGTTACAATGAAACTTTATGAGATTGAATTTGGAATGACCATTGAAACCTCGTACTCCGGCTGGAATAATACCATTAAGATGAATTTTTCAATTGCCGTGGACGGATACGGAAAATACCTTGACATTTCCCTTCCTAAAGAAGCAAAAGATCTGGGTCCAATAATTGATGAAAATATTGACTGGGAAGAAGTTTTTGACGAACTTGAGCGTGGTGGATTTCCCGGTATGTTATCCCTTCCTGTAAGTGGTCTTGATGTTTCTTATGATCTGTCATATTACAACTACGAGGAAGACGTTGGTAATTATACTTTTAAATTTGAGTATGACGAAGAATTTAACTCAACAATATACAAATGTTTAAACGATGATTGTGTGTTGTCGGATTACGATGAGTACTATGACATGTTGGATGCTGCTAGGGGCTACATTTATGATTATGATTACGACGATGATGCAAACCGATATTACGAGTATTATACAACAGCTGATTATGTCTACACATTAACCTATGATTTAGATACATACGACTTTATTTCCGGGAAGAAGTGTCCGATAGGATCAAGTACCGGTTGTATTGAAATTACCGAGGATCAAACCTACGAAGAAATCGGGTATTGGAATTAGAACAGAAAAGAAGTGAAATAGTGAAGCAGTAAAATAGTTAGGACGTGTCTCTGACTTGTCCGGTAAAATAGTAAGCAGTAACTGTTTTGGGGTTCACTTAAGTATTTCTCATTGGTTATCTGACTCACGTATTCATCAACTTTCTAGCTTACCTCAGCCAACGGCTGATCCGCCTTTGGCAGAAACCTATTAACTATGGAACTTATTAAACTTGAAAATATACAAAAATATTACGGCACTACGCTGATTTTTGAAGATGTAAATGCTACTGTGCTAGATCGATCAAGAATTGGGCTTCTGGGTGCCAATGGTATAGGGAAAAGTACATTTTGTAATATTATTGCCGGTATTGATACTGAAATTGCAGGTAGTGTTTGGCAGAAGCCGGGGTGTGAAGTTGCTTACTTTCGTCAGTTGTATAGAGATTACGAAACTTCTGAGCTTAATAAAACTGTTTATGACTACGTTGTTGAGTCACAAAAGGCTCTCTTGGATATAGAAACCAAGTATTATGAAGCTTTAAAAACAATTTCCAATGACTCCTCCCCTAAGAATATGCAGAAACTTGCTGTTGCGCAGGCAGAATATGAACGTCGCGAAGGCTACTCACTTATTGATCGGGTTGAGAGTACGTTAGAAGGATTAGGAATAAGGCAAGATGGTTCAGGGTTTCGGAATATTCGTTGGGACAGCAGGCTTATGGATCTCTCAGGTGGTGAGCGTAAAATCGTAGAATTGGCAACAATTCTTGTGGGCAAGGGCTTTGACGTTATGATTCTTGATGAACCATTAACTCACCTTGATATGCATGCCCGAGAATGGTTTATTGAGTTTATAAAAGGCTTTAAGGGTGCTGTGATTATTGTTTCTCATGATAGATATGTTTTAGATGAACTTGTGGATACGGTTTGGACCTTTGAACAGAAAAAGTTTAGAGAGATGAAGGGAAATTATAGTAAGTATAAGGCTGTTAGAGGTTCCGAAATTGATTCCATAAAACATAATTGGGATTTGTATCAGAGAGAACTTAAAGATAAACAAAAGAAGCTTATACGGGCTGCTGAATGGATGCGTGCAGCCGGATACGAAGGCGGTGCAGTTACGCTTTATAAAAAACTTAAACGTGAGGTTACTGAACTTAAGGAAAATCCTCCACCCGACCCGCGTGATTTTGAAAAGATTTTTGAGTTGACCTCCGGGAAGGTCGAACGCTCCGGTCAGATTACGGTTAGGTTTAGAGATTTTAGCTTTGGGTTTAAAGGTAAGCCGCTTTTTGAAAATGTAAATATTGAACTTAACAACGGTCAAAAGAGAAGACTGGCTGGGAATAATGGAAGTGGTAAAACCACTCTTTTAAAGATTATTCTTACGAAGTATTGTTTGGACAGAAATTCTGTAGGAATGGGTTTGAAACCTGTCCCGGAAGAGTTTGGTATAAGTAAGTTTTTTGCTGAATATTCAAAGGTTATTGAGTCCTCCGATATTTATATTGGTCCCAGTGTTTCAATTGGATATTACTCTCAAAGTCAATCTAACCTGCCCGAGAAGCTTAAGGTGAATCAGTTTTTACACTCCTTGGGTTTGGAAAAACGTGGTCAGGTTTACTCGATGCTAAGGCGCTTTTCGTTTGAGCGCGACGACGAGCACAAGCTTATTAGGGATTTATCTGGTGGTGAAAAATCGCGCCTTCAGCTTATGAAAATAATGATAGATTCTCCCAATTTTCTGCTTCTCGATGAACCTGTTAACCACTTGGATATTGAGTCTCGTGAAATTGTCACCGAATTTTTAAGGCGGTATCAGGGAAGTATCTTGATTATTTCACACGATAAGTATTTAGCTGACCAGGTGGTGGACAAGGAGTGGATGGTGGAAAAGAAGGGTGTTGTATTAAGTCCTTCTCCTTAATAATGTTGATCCCAAGGCGTTGTTTTTTATCCGTGGTATAAGGCTCGTCTACTTAAACTCCTCCATTAAATCATCAATATTGGGGACTTGCGTCTGGCTAACTAGTGAACCTTTCTTAAGCGGCTCAAACTTATCAACCAGTGTGTCTTTTTCTTGCCTGTAGAATACCCCAAGTGGTATTTTGTCCTCACGGAGTGCAAGCTCCATTGCCTTAAGTTTGTTTGCACTGTCGTGTGCTTCTATGTTCATATTTCTTACCATTGATTCGTCAATATCAACTTCCGATCGGTATGGATCTTGTGTTTCTAAACCGTAAACCATGTCTTTGTAATATTCAAGCATATCAATTTTACTCCAAGTTACGCATTGGGTAAGAATGTCTACAATTGCGAACCCTTTATGAAGAATTGCCTTTTTAATAATCTGTTTTAGATGTTGTGGCTGACCCACCCACCCACGGGCAACAAATGTTGCTCCTACTGCGATTGCCGTGGAAACGGGATTTAATGGTTCGTCTACAGCTCCGTATGGTGTGGAAACGGTTTGAACTCCTTTTGGTGTTGTGGGTGAGGTCTGGCCTGTGGTTAATCCATAAATCTGATTATCATATACCAATACGGTTATATCTTCGTTTCTTTGGGCTAAGGAAAGAAAGTGTGCTGCGCCCTCCCAAAACATTCCACCATCACCTATTATTGAGATAACAGGTAGCTTGTGGTTTGCGTACTTTGCGCCAACGGCTGGTAATAAAGATCTCCCATGTAATGATTTTACTGCGTAGGACCGAACTTTGTCGGCTCCATTTCCGTTACAGCCGATGTCGTAGGTGATAACAACCTCGTGAGGTGCGATCCCCATTTGGACCAAAAGCTGTGTCAGAAGTGCTTTTATTGTGAACGCGCCGCAACCTGGGCACCAGGTTGGTTCTATTCCCGTTTTGTAGTCATCATTTGTTACTGTTGTCATGGATTTATTTGATAAGATTAGTTAGCTGTTCTACTAATTCGTCCACAAAAAATGGCTTGCCATCGTAACGAAGGATAACGTGATCGGGCTTTCTGCCGGCAAGGGCAAGATCGTCTTTTAGTTGACCAGTTGAGTTGTTTTCTATAAGAATGAGCTTTTTGTAAGGTCTTAGGAGATTGCCCAGCTTTTCATGGTCAAGCGGATATAAGTATTTAAGTTGCAAAAAAGCAAATTGCCCAACGGCCTCGTTGCCTGATTGCTCTGATGCTCCATTGTTCAATTGCTTAATTGCATCTTCTATGGCTCCCTTTGTACTACCCCACCCTATGATTAGCGTTTTAGCATTCTTTGGTCCGGTAATTTCGGGTTGTGGCAAATCGGATTTAATTGCTGCGACCTTTTTCATGCGTTTGTCTTGCTGCTTTATGCGCATCTCCATATCTTCTGTTGAGTAACCCTCTTCTGAGTGCTCATCACTATTTGCAACATAAATTCCATCTTTTAGTCCTGGTATTGTGCGGGATGTTATACCGTCGTGGGTATCTGTAGTGTATCGTAAAAAGTTCTTGGGAATATCTTTTTCGGAAGTGATAAGTTTGCCACGATCAACTTTTACAGGCTTAAATTCAGGAGTATCATAAAAGCTTTCTGCGACGTGCTTGTCTGTAAGAATTATTACTGGACATTGGTATTTGTCGGCCATGTTAAGCGCCTCTGCAGTTAATTCATATGCTTCTTCGGGATCTCCCGGGGCAATTACAATACGTGGGAATTCGCCGTGGCTTGAAAACTTAACCATGTTAAGGTCGGACTGTTCCTGCCAGGTTGGTAACCCTGTAGCGGGTCCTGTTCGTTGTGCGTTAATAATTACCATAGGGATTTCCGAAATTCCAAGCACGCTTACAAATTCCGTCATAAGATCGTATCCACCGCCCGATGTTCCTACCATTGAGCGTAAACCTCCAAAACTGGCGCCTAAGGCCACTCCAATTGCTTCTATTTCCGTTGCGGATTGGCGTACTACTACACCCTTTTGGGGTCCGTGTTTTGCTAAGTAATGCAATATGTTTGTAGCAGGTGTCATTGGATATGCACTGTAAAACTTACCACCGGAAGATATAAAACTTAACGCACATGCTTCGTTTGCTGTGAGAACAAGCGATTCGTGGGGATTTTCCGGAAGCTTAAGCCCTGTTTTTATATCTAATTTTGTACCTTCTACTAAGTCAAAGCCTAGTTTTGCTGCAGCTTGATTAGATTTAATAATATCTTCCGACTTATGGGCAAAAATCTTTGACAAGGTTTTGTTAAGGGCATCTATTGGATAATCACAAGTCGCCATAATTACACCCATTTGAACGCTATTTTGCATTATGGCAGGATATTTGTTTTGCTCTAAGGTTTCTTTTATAGGGAGTGCAAGAATCTGTAGGTCTTTTCTATCTGTTTCTGGGAATTGTAGAGTTTTATCGTATATGATTACCCCGTTTGGGGAAAGCTCTGGGATGTGGATTTCGAGGGTCTCTTCGTCGAGTGCTAAAAGTATGTCGATTTTCTGGGTTGACGAGGCAATCGGTTCTACAGAGAAGTCAACCTGGAAGGTATTATGTCCACCACGGATTAGGGAGGGGTATTCTGTATATCCAAATGTGTAAAAGCCTAGGGTTTGAAGGGTTTTTTGCAAAAGTAGCCCTATTGATTTAATTCCTGCGCCTGCTGGTCCGCCGATCTTTATGGAAAATCTATTCATAAGTGATTTATTAAGATTAACAATCCATTATATATCGAAAATGGTTGTGGGTAAAATGACATGGATTTTTCCTTGTTGTAACCCTATGCCGGTTTAAACCCGCCCCTACGGAAATCATTATTTTGCAAGCACATATTTCTTCCCGTAAATCTTCTTTGTGGTTTCGTCCACGTCGTTTCGCATTTGCGGAAAAGGCACTCCTTCACGAGCAGTAACATCTTCGAAGAACCAAAAGACTCGCTCGCTCATGCCATAACCGAATGCAGGAGGCATTCCGTACTCAAGCATTTCCACAAAATCAATATCCATCATTTGAGCTTCAGAATCCCCTGCTTCACGCATGTCTTGCTGCTCTTTAAATCGTTCGAACTGATCTATTGGATCATTGAGTTCTGAAAATGCGTTAGCAAGCTCACTTCCTGCAATAATTGGGAAAAATCGTTCAACAATGTTAGTCCTTTCAGGATCAGACTTAGAAAGTGGCGACAAAAACTTAGGAATTCCAGTAACAAATATGGGACCGGCAATGTCTTTTCGGATTACTTTCCATAAATTGTCCACTACCCTGCTTCTGTTCATGTCTTTTTCTACGTGTCCCCCGGATTTTTTAAGTACAATCTTTAGGGACTCTACAGAATCATTGTAAATGTCAACGTTAAATCGGTCTTTTAGAAGTGTTCCAAAATCCTTTTCCTCCCACTCTTTGCTTAAATCAACGTCAAATCCACGAATTTTAAACTTTAGGGTTCCAAAAGTTTTTTTAATAACGTATCTAAAAAGCTCTTTTGTAAACTTCATTCCCTCTTTGAAATCTGCATAAGCCCAGTAAAATTCCATTGCAATATGCTCGGGTAAATGCTCTGCATCTATTCCTTCATTTCTAAATCGAGGACCAATATCAAATACCTTTTCATATCCGCCACCAAGTAGCCGCTTTAAAGGAAGCTCGTGAGATATTCGTAGGTAAAAAGCCTGATCTAATGCATCATAGTGGGTGACAAACGGCTTTGCGTCTGCGCCACCGGTTACAGCCTCTAATATGGGGATATTTATCTCAACAAACCCTGTTTGAATCATAAAATCACGCACTGCCTGCCAGAAAATGGAACGTTTAACAAATCGGTTGCGAACTTCAGGATTCATTGTCATGTCAAGATATCGCCTTCGAAATCTTTCTTCCTGATCGGACAAACCTGCCCATTTTTCGGGTAAGGGTCGAATAGCCTTTGTTAGAAGCTTAATGGTGTCAACTAATATTGAGATTTCGCCTGTTTGTGTTTTGGTAACTTCGCCAGTGGCTTCTACAATGTCACCAATATCTAAAAGCTTAAGTTCGGAAAATCCAAGTGTTTGAGTTTTAATATCTAGTGGTTTGATTTCATCTTTTTTTATATATAACTGAATTCTGCCTGATGCGTCCTGAATCGTTGCAAATGCAAGCTTTCCCATTTCGCGCTTTGTCATTATGCGACCAGTTAATGTAACAGTTTTGCCCTCGAAGTCTTTGTAATTTTCAACAATTTCATTATTACTATACTCTTTATTTGAGCGTGCAGGATATGGGTTAATTCCCAATTCTCTTAGCTTTTTAATCTTGGCAAGTCGCTGATTTCGTTGTCCAATTAGATCGCCTGTTGTAACCTTGCTCATCTATAGATTAAAGTATATTATTTAGAATAGCTAATTTTAGCACATCTACCGATATGTGGGAATTAATAGTGAGTAATATGGTTCCGCCACCTTTGGATTCTATGGGGCTTTTCTTTTCTCAATTGTCTACGTTCTGGTTGTATATTCTTATAAATGCGACCATAGAGGTCCCTATCTATTTGTTTATTACACGCTTTTCTAAAACCAAAACAGAATATAGTACATTTCAACTTATAACATTGTTTACAATTATGAATTTTGCAACTTACTCTATTTTTTTAACATATGTTGAAATGTCTTCGGAATACCTTTGGTTTTTTAAATTTTTTGAGATCGTACTTCTGGGAGAAATTTTTGTTGTTGTTACTGAGGCTATAATTTACAAAATCATGATGAAGGCTGAATGGTATAAAGCATTCGGCTTTTCTATTTTAGCAAACTTGGTATCCGCACCCATATGGTATGTTATAGGGCCATCGGCTACTTTTCTCTATTGGATTTTTAGCTAATACTTTGGCTCTTCTCTGAGGCTTTATCGTACAAATTTTTATTAAATATAAAGATCAAGCAAGCTTTAATAATTTCATTGGTTGCAAATTTGGCTTCGGCGCCTTTGGGGCTTGTAATTTCCTGGCTGCTATTAGCGATTACGGGATATTAGTCCTAAACCCTAAATTTTAAACAAAGGTAATAAAAAAAGGGTGCGGTCCACCAGAGGCGGACCGCACCCTTAAAGTTTAGCTTTTAGAGGGTATGAAAGGAGGTAAATGCCCTACCCTAATTTACTGAGCGGTAATTTCCGGAGTACTATTATTGTATGCACTGTTTGTGCTTGAAAAAGCTATTTGATAATTTACAACTGTATCAGTAGGTGGAAAAATTCCGTTAATTGCAATCATGCTCAATGTGACTTTATATTCTACGGTATTATCACCATACTGACTGAATCCAACATAGCTTTTAGGCTTTGGCGTATTTACTGCATCATCCAGAGCTCCTTCATAAATAATCTGAGAAAAGCCACCTGGAGTTGTAGCTGTTTGCTCAATTCTTATGTGGATGTGTTCAGCGTATTCACCTGCTCCAATTGGGGAAATGAGTGTGGCAACTTCTACAGGAGCTTGCCATTCGCCTGTAACATCAGGTGCATTTCGCAAGTACACGTAAAATTCTGTTTGCCCACCAGGAATAAGCTCCTTTGAGCCAAGATTTAAACCTGTTTTTTGGTAACCAATAGCGTCACCTTGCCTGTAGTACTCGTAATTTGAAGTATCACTTACTGCCACTTGGAGATTTGAATTAACTAGTGCTGGTCCATTCTCACTTATTACAATGGAGCCAGTACCCCAAGTATAATCCCCGCTGGCGGCCTTAGTTGTCCCAAATACCAACGAGGCTAAAAGCCCCATGGTTGTTAGGACGGTAAAGAGTTTTTTCATTAATTATTTTATTTAAATTAGATAACTCTTACATATAGGAATACGTTGGGTTATACCAAAAGTAACAAGATTTTTTGGTATCGTTTTCCGTGCCATTTTCCGTGCCATTTTCCGTATCATTTTCCGTAGGGACAGGTCTAGACCGACACGGTTGCGTAGACATGCTGGTGAATGAGAGTTTTGGCGAATGGGGGTGCGGGTGTGCGCAAGCTGTGTTTCTATCGAATCATTTTTTTTGTAGTCATACGTAGAATATGGGTTATCTAGACTTTCGTCGTGTTAATCAAAAGTGGATACTATTACCAACTTCTATACATGGGTGTCGGTCTAGACCTGTCCCTACTACGGGGTTTACGGGGGTTACGGGGTTTACGGGGGTTATGGGGTTTACGGGGGTTATAAGAGGTTACGTATTATTTACATATCTGGCTTTTATCCAGGAAAAAATACTTACTGCGTTAAGCGTAAGAAGCATTGTGGCAGGAATTATTAGTAAAAGAATTATTCCAATGACGCTTCTGCTAAAAAGTGCCCAATTACCTATTGCCGGAATAATTTTTATCACCTTTCCTTGAATCATCTCTTTTGTAACCTGAAACGGGTCTTGAATTTCGTTATTATCGCCCTTCGTTACAAAGGTTTCATCTCCACTTGTTTTCTGGAAAATGTTGATGATCCTATGAGTTATTGTTTGATTTTCGTCGTTTGGATCGGTATATGTGATTATGTCGTCTTTGTGGTATGTATATACTTCATCAATTATTACAAGGTCGCCTTTTTTAATTGTTGGTAGCATACTTTCCGATTCTACTGCATATATTTTTACTCCAAACAGATATTTATCTTTTGTGATAATTATTGCTAACTGAACAAAAACGACAATAGAGAACAAAACAATTAAGATTGATATAAATACTTTGGCAACGGGATAATAAAATTTAATGTATCTATCTGTAATTCTATCAAAAAACTTTTTCATTATCCTGTATTATACAATACATCGTATATCGACTGCATACCCGCTTTCTCTGGTTAGGATCATTGGGTTAATCTCGATTTCTTTTATTTCCGGAACATTTAGGACAAGGTTGTTGAGGATTATTATTGTTTTTAAAAGCTCTTTTATATCGTACCCGGGTTTTCCTCTAAAGCCTTTTATTAGTTTGTAAACTTTTGGTGAAGTTACCATATCCAAAATATCTTTGTTTGATACCGGAGCTACACTTTGTGATATATCGTGGAATAACTCTGTTGTAACTCCACCTGATCCGAACATTATTGTAGGACCAAAGTTTGTGTCGATCTTTACGCCCAGAATTGTTTCAAGACCGTTTAAAATCTGCTTCTGAGCCATTATTGTATGGTTTGAAATCATTTCGGAGTTAGCTGTATTTGTTAATTCTGAAAATGCAGTAGCAATTTTTTCGGGGGTATCCAGCCCTATTTTGACTGCGGAGAACTCTGTCTTATGTACAATCTGAGGAGAATCAAGCTTAAGTACGATTGATTTATGTGTGCTTCCAAAAGAGATTGCTTCTTCGGAAGAGTTTACCGTTATGTAATCGGGAATTTTTATTCCTAGGGTTTTAAAGATTTCATTTGATATAGTTACCGGAACTACATGGGAGACTACAGCCACTTTTTGTAGAATAGCACGGATCTTTAAGTATTTCTCCTGATTTTCTTTTTTGTCCGACGGATAATTTGAGGCAAGTATTTTATTTTTTTGGATTTGGTAGTTATTAATGTGTGTAAGTACTGAAACTGCATCTTCTGGAAATTCAAAACAGGGAATGTTTCGCTTTTCAAGGACGTTTAAGCCTTTTATTACCTGGGCTCCGCCAATAAATGAAGTAAGAATCGGTTTTGTGGTTTGCTCAATTATTTTGCTTATGGCGTTGGCCGTTTCGGGAATTTGAGTCATTGCCTGAGGAGTTAGGACAACAATGATTGAATCAACATTCGGATCTTTAAATACAAGGTTAAGGGCATCTTCATACCGTTTGGCAGGTGCATCACCCAAAA
Organism: Candidatus Dojkabacteria bacterium; assembly: GCA_016927995.1. Classification (NCBI taxonomy): domain Bacteria; species Candidatus Dojkabacteria bacterium. Next base: position 39,222 of record JAFGLO010000007.1, on the reverse strand, counting down.
GATCTACAGGATTTTTCACGCTTGCGGCGGTTGGTAAAATCTTTTTTAGGTTCTTTTTTGTTTCTTCTGAAAGTTTGGCAAGGGTAAGTGAAGCTTCTACTAAAACATCGGTAGTATGTGCTGCCGGTCCTCCGGCATTTGTTACAATTGCAACTCTTTGGGTTTCGGTAATTTCGTTCCACGATACAAAGCGGGCCATATTAAAAAGCTCACGCATTGTCGAAACTTCGATTATACCGTTTTGCTTTGCGGCTTGTTTGGCAATTTCTATGTCCCCTACCATACTTCCGGTATGCGAAGAGATTGCACTTTTACTTTCCTTAGATTTTCCGGGCTTTAAAAGAATAATCGGTTTATAAGGTGATATACTTCGTACAAGTGAGGCAAATCTCCGACCGTCTTCGATGTCTTCTAGGTATAGTGCAATGCATTTTATTGCTTCTTCATCTCGAAAATTTTCCAAAAAATCGGTTTCTGTAAGATCTGTTTTATTTCCCAGTGAGATAAAATACTTTACTCCAACGTTGAAAGTTGCAGTCCAATCAAGGATTGATGTTCCAAATGCTCCGGATTGTGACAAAAATGCTACATTTCCATCATTTGGCATGAATGATGCAAACGAGGCATTAAGTTTTGAGCGTTGAGTAATAAGCCCAAGACAGTTCACCCCAAGAAGCCGGGTATTTGAGTCTTTGAGCCGCTCTTTTACCTGTTCCTCCAAAAATGCACCATGCTTTCCTGTTTCAGAGAAACCTGCGGTTATAACAATTATGTTTGGTACTTGTTTTTTTACACATTCCTCGACTGCCGTGGGCACATATTCTGCCGGAATAACGATTACTGCAATATCCGGAATGGTTGGAATATCTGATACTGAGGCAAAGGCTGTTATTCCTTGTATTGTCTCTGCTTCAGGATTTACAGGATATACATCTCCCTCAAACCCGCCGGAAATTATGTTTTTTAATACGCGCGAGCCAATTTTTGATGGATTGCGTGATGCCCCAATTATTGCAACGGATTTGGGTTTTAGGAGTGAGCTTAACATGGGCAGCAGGAATAAAATAAACGACGTCTAATTATGTTGTCATTATATACAATCCGTAGAGACAGGTCTAGACCCGTCTACGAAAGAAGGAGTAATGTAATAATCCCGAGAATTATTCGATAAATGCCAAACCATTTAAATGTGTTGGTTTTCATTGCTACGAATAAAAGCTTTATCGCAAGAAGGCTTGATAAAAACGAGGCAATAGATCCGACGATTATGACTAGCAAGGTCTCGGAATTTGGGTGAGTAAAAATATCGTAAACACCTTTAACCGATAATGCTGCCATAACAACCGCCGACATGTAAAACGAGAATCTGGCTGCCGACTCCTTTGTGAGCCCACTGAAAAGTCCTGCAGTTATTGTTACGCCTGATCTGGATACACCTCGAATAAGTGCAATCGGTTGTGCAAGTCCAACGACTAGTGAGTCTTTTACGGATACCTGGTCGAGTATTTTTTTATTGTTTTTTACTAGGGTTTCAATAAACAAAAAGACTATACCAAGGGAGATAAGTGATATGGCAATAACAACATGGTTGCCGGTTAGCTCTTCGATTTTGTCTTTAAATAGAACTCCTACAATGAGTGTTGGAATTGTGGCAATTACAAGTTTAAACCCCATCGAATTAAAAAATTTCGGCAATTTGCCGAGTGATTTAATTGTGTCAGTAGCTATTTTCCAAAGATCTTTCCAGAAGAAGATTAAAATGGCTAGGAAACTTGCCATATGCACAAATTCGTCAAACACGATACTTTGAACTTCCCAGCCTAAAAGTTTGGGTACAAGTGCCAAATGTCCTGAACTTGATATTGGTAGAAGTTCGGTGATTCCTTGGATAATTCCTAAGACAATGGCTTGAATGATTGTCATTTGTATATTGTGAAATATTAAGCAGGCTATTATAAAGCGGTTTGGGTTTTATCGCCAGTTAATTGGTGTTAAAATACCGGCATGGATTACTCAACAACGGTTGTTGTTCTGGCAACTACAATAACAATTTTTCTGTCAGGATTTTTAATTTTTATTGTTGTTCGATTTTTACTTAAACGAAATGCAAGAAGAATCCATATTTATATCTCGAGTTTTGTAATTATTCTTATCTTTTTCCCGATACTTGGGGGAGTTGATATGTTGATAAAAAAACAGATTTTTTCAAAATACAATGTTTGGTATCAATTAAATGAGCTAACCTTTGATAATCTTGGAAACCTTATGTGGGAACGAGACTCTGTTCCTTGTGATGTTTTAAATAAGGATAATTGCAATCGTCGTGATGGTTGTTTCTATTACGAAATTGATGATCTTGATATTTGTACTGATAATAGACTTGAATAATAAAGTCCGCTAATCTTCTTCTATTAGATTCCCGCTTACGGCGTCGACAAAGTAATATTTTACCGAAAAGGGACAATCATATTCGTCTAGTTCGGTTTTACTTTTTTCGTCAACCCTAAACACCCACTTCTCCGTTGTCTTGTCGTACATTAGGTATATATCGTATATGTTATTTTCATTGTCCAATCCTGCTGCTTTTGCCGTAGTATAAACGGTTTCAGAAGAGACAAAGGCTGAAATATCTGTTATATATGGCTGGTCTTCGTAGATAGCTGTAAGACTTTCATATATCGAAACGCCGGCTTGAACCTCCATCACATTGTTTTTTAGTATTACTGTACTGATCTCGGCTTTGCTAGCAGAATAAATATTTGCACTCCAGAAGTTATATTTACCTGCGGTTGCGCCATAAAACTCTCTAGAATTTGCTTGTTCAACAGATTCAGTTACCGCCTGCAGCATGCTTATTTGGGCGTCGGGTGCCCAGGCTTTTGCTGATTCGAGAAGTTTTACATATGCTTCGGTACTTGATAAAAATGTGACCTCCGGAATATTTGTGATTGTCTCGGACTCATCTTTTTCCGGATCTTCCGTTTCCTGAATTTCTTGGTTTTCAGTATTCGGGTTATTCTTGGGTCTTGTGAGAATAAAAATAGTCGTGCCTGTTGCAATCAAGAGCGGTAAGAGGATGATTGAAAGTCGTGTGATACTTTTGTTGTTTTGGGAGTTTTCTGACATTTTTAGGCTTTTTATTAAGTGAGGTTTATTGGCCGATAAGATAGATTACTAGCTTTTTGTGGATGTTAGGGATTAACTTTTTCCATTCCCCTATCGGCATTGTTTTTATAACTTCCGTAGATGTTGTAATGTCAACAGCTAAACAAAGCTTTGTACTGTTGCTGCATACTGACAGCAAATCATTTAAAACATGCTGAGTTCTAAACGGTGTTTCCATAAAAATCTGTGTTTGGTTATTTCTTTGTGAACAGTTTTCCAGCAATTTTATTTTTGATTTTCGAGCAGTCGGGTCTTTGGGGATATATCCATTAAAGCAAAAATTCTGACCGTTTAGTCCCGAAGCCATAAGTGCAAGAAATATTGATGATGGACCAATAAGCGGAACAACCTGGTACCCTGCTCTATGAGCCTCCAATACAATGTTTTTCCCTGGATCCGCTATTGCGGGGCAACCTGATTCCGATATTATTCCAATATTTTCTCCAAGAGATAGTGGATTTAAAAGCCCCTTGGCATCTGATTTATCTGCATGTTTCCCCCAAGGGATAAATGTTTTGGATTGAACCTTTATAGAAAGTGCAGCAAGAAATCTACGTGCGGTTCTTATATCTTCGACTATAAATGTGTTTATATTTCTAATATTTTCCTTGGTGTGATCGGGAATTGAGGTTATGGGATCTCCTCCTATGTCTTTAGGGATTAAAAATAGTTTACCTTTTGTGCTCATGGGTCTAGTATAACATTTTTATATTACAAACTTGTATGAGTTTTCTCTGAGCCATTTGCGTTCATTCTTAAACATTGGACGATAGACTTCTACGATCTTCCAGAATACTTTGCTGTGGTTAAGCTCTTTAAGGTGTGAAAGCTCATGAACAACGACATAATCGATGATTTCCAGCGGAAGCATTACAATTCTAAAGGGAAAGTTTACATTTCCTTGACTTGTACATGATCCCCATCGGGTTTCAGCGCTTGTAATTTTTAGAGAATTGAACGACAGATTCATTATTTCTGACCAGTTGTTAAGTTTTTTCTTAAGAATGAACCGGGCCTTTTTCCTAAACCAAGCTGAAAGAAGATCTTTGGCTTTCTTTTCTCCCTTTGGAATTATAAGATTTCCGTTACTTAGTGTTACACTTCTTATTGATTCGTTAAAATCTATTGGAAATAGTTCCCCAAGATAATAAAACTTGTCACCCGGCTTATATGTATGAGCATATTTTTTACTGCGGCTAATTCTAGCTAGATTTTTATTTATCCAATCTCTTTTTTCTGACACAAATTGTAGTACTATTCTTTCGGGAATGTTGTAAGGTGCCTTTATTATTACTTTTCCGGAATTGTTTATATGAACGGCAATTGTTCTTCGTTTACCGTATTGTATATGATACTTAACCATTGCCAAGTATATCGTATTTTAGTTGAATTTTAAATGAATCTAACTTTACTTCTGATATGTTACCGTGGTATAATATCATTTAGAGCGCATGTGGGGACAGCCTCCAAAATAAGATAACGGGATAACAGCTATAAATATCCCTTTTGTAACAAATAATAAGAACAAAAGGTTTCTTGATAGTCTTGTACATAAACTTTCATCTGAACTTGATCTTTCGATTATAAATAGAATTATTCTTAGATCAATTGTTGATAGAAAGAAAGTTGTTGCCTGCTCTATTCTCATTATTAAAAACGATTTGGTTATTTCTCATGTTTGTTATGATAAAACGGCGCGTTGTAAGTCGACGGATGAACATAATGAAGATGTAAGCGTTTCTTTTGATTTACCCACTGTAAGAATTAACGCAATAAAAAATTCTGACTTGTCTGCAAATTACTCGGCTAAGGCGGATATGGGCTTTGTTGTGAAAGCAATCCCTTTTGATATTTTAAAGGATGTAAAAGGTGTTATTGATTTAATTGTTCCCGAACGGGAGAAGTTCACAACCCAGGATGAACAGCTCTTTGACGAGATTATAAAAGAGATAAGACCGGTTCTTGTTAGAGGAATGAAGTATAGAAACGTTATTGAGAAATTAAATCGTGACGCTTTGACCGGGCTTTATAATAGAGGTCATTTTGATAAAGACATAGAAACACTTGTTTTAGATGCCCAAAAGTATAAAACGCATATTTCCTGCCTTATGATAGATATAGACTTTTTTAAAAAATACAACGATAGTTACGGTCATCAAGCCGGTGATAAATTACTTACGACCGTTGCTAAACATATATCGGGAAATATTCGTCCCATGGACAGAGCCTATCGATATGGAGGTGAGGAGTTTGTTGTTTTGTTGCCCGATACGGAAAATATTCCGGCTGCAAATGTTGCAAGAAGAATCTCCGGGATTATTTCCGCTCTCGATTTAAACATCACTGTTAGTATAGGTGTTTCAACTCTACCCAGTGATGCGGCAAATGCCGTGGAACTTGTAAAGATCGCGGATATAAGGCTTTATCGCGCTAAGGAGCTTGGTCGAAACCGGGTTGTAAATAATTAGAAACTGGGTTGTAAATAATTCGTAGGGGCGGGTTTAAACCGACACCCCATGATTGTATAAGTCCCTACGGATGGGATATCGTATAACCGTCTTCATTTTTAAGGGATCTGCCTTTCGTGGGTCTGAAATATATATTTCATGATGTTTTCCATTAAGTTCGAATCTGTTGTCATTGATAAATTTGTGAAGTTTATCAACAGTTGTTTCTTCGGTTTTGTAAGGACCAATATGCATTATCTGGACGCTTAGACCTTCTTTAAATTCCACGAACTTTATGTTTTCGGCAATTGGGTTTTTCTTTTTATCGATTATCTGTTGAATTGCGCCAAAAGAGATTATTCTGTCAATAAATTCCGGTTGACGAATCATTAGTGTCCATAACCACTTGTTTCTATCCGGCGTAAATCCTTTTGTTTTAATATCTTTTGACCACCACAATCCCTCGAGTGGCGCCATTACATAGTCATAATAACCCGGGATTTCCAAGCCTTTTTTAGGCATTGATTTTATTGTGTAGGAAACGGAATAAAGAGCTTCGACTGATTGTGCAAACTGTTTTGATTCGGGGGCCCCTATCCCATCAATCATAAGAAAGTTCATTTTGGGAACGTCTATTGTTATTGGTTCGTCAGGTTTAGGCATATAAAGAGGTTTCTCCTGTTTTTTGAAATCTAGTTTTGCCAACCTTTTCTTAACAAATTTAGTTATTTGTATAGGCTACATTATTTTTATATTATTGTGAAGGTGTTATTTTTTCAGATATCTCAAGTTGCGCATATTTAACTGTAATTTCGTTAAACTTGTTTATCGTTTGATTTTGATAATATCCGTTAAAGTATATGTTTTTAAGAATGCGTAGCAGTGGACTTAACGATAATTTATTAGTCTTACCGTGAAATTTCATGGATTGTTCTGATAGTTTAAGTTTGTTAAGTGATTTTGCTATTGCCAAAAGCTCAGTTTCCCAATGTGTTTCTTCGAGTGCGGACCTTGTAAGTGCGTCATATAATATGTGTTTGTTGAAGATGGTTGCTATTTGAACAGGTTTCTCAAGACCAAATCCTAAAAAGATGTTTTGTAAGAGCGACAGGCAAAAATCGGCAATTTTGTTACTGCCATTTTGGGTTATTGTTAAGACATCCTTGTTTCGAAGCACAATCTGTTGTACTATTGCATTCATTGTTTCATCAAGTTGATCATTTGAGAGTGAGTTGTCTACAAATCCGATATACAAGCCTTTTGCATTTAGCATTCCATATTTTACCGAGAAGCCATAAGGTTTGTGGCTCCTATATGCAATGATTTTTGTGTTTGGATAATGTTTAATTTTTAAAAGATTAATTGTGGTTTTTAGATATCCTCCATTTAGGATTATTATTAGTTCGTAGCTTATGTGTGTATCATTTAAAAATGAATTGATCTCACGAATTGTACGTATTACACGGTTATCATCTTTGTAGAAACTGAGAACAAGTGAAAGTTTTATTGGACTACTATTCTTGGGCAGGGATTTTTGTTCTCCCACGCTCTATTTTAACAGGTTGTTATTTTAATTTATAGTCAAGGTATTCTTCCGGATTAAAATCAGGGTCTCGTACAATATCCATAGGAATCTTGTAGAGTCGTGAGTATACAATTGGCTCATTTGCCAAGAGCTTAAGTTCGTTGTTTTGAGAAACGAGTTTGGTGTTGTTTACCAACCTATATTCTTTCCAACCTATTTTTATACTATCTTCGTCTGTAACTTCCAAATTTACAAAACTACTGTTTATTACATACAAGCCACTTCCCTCTACTTGGCGAATGCACCTTGGGTTCCCATCGTTGTCTTTATAAAATATGTACAGTGTGCCTGCCCAACCGTCATCCATAGACCATGTTGTATCTTGAAGGGTGTGCCAGATACCTGTCTCTGTTTGCTCTGCTGTATGATTTTCCCTGTTTTGTATAAATTTTGAATCTTTAATTATCCACCAGACAGACACTCCCAAGACAATAATTCCAATCAAACTAAGTCCAATTTTTATGGTTCGCTTTTTCATTTTTTGTTAGTAGCTTGTTTAAGTTAGTTTAATATGAAGTATAACAGCAAGAGTTTATCGGATCAAAACTTCTCCCACTCTGATATGGGTCCCTTGATTAACTTAAATATCGGGTGTGGATATATTTTCCCTGTAGCTCTAAGGACTTTATAGAATTGTGGTGCCCTACTCCTCAATTTTTTGAGTAAATGGTTTAGTTCAAAATCTAACTGCCCCCTAGTTATAGCTATCTTGGGTTGGGGATCTACTTCCCGGTATTTATATTTTGAAAATGAATATCCCCTACGACTGGCTTCTTTGTGAATGTGCTCTAAGTAGTTATTGATCAGGGACTTGGGATTACTTGAGTTTTTAAATCTTATAAGTTGTGGATGATTTTTATAACCCTTGGTTTTTCCTTCCAAAACGGCTTTTGCTAAAAGTGATTCTCTCCACAGTGCTATAAGTCCTTTGGCGTCTAGATATTTGGGGTGTATTGACCAGAGTCTCATATGTATAGTAGTTCAGTTAAGGAATTAATTTGTTGACCTACCCAAGATGTCTGCAATATGATTATTTCGTGCTGGTGACCAGATCGAATGGTCTAAAAGTGTTTCATCTATGTCTAATAGGAGTGTTTTCATACTGTATATTTTATCAGATAAGTGTTACTATTTCTGCTTGTTTATTGTATAATAATAGCATATACGGAGTGTAGTTCAGTTGGCTAGAATGCACGGTTTGCCTGTCTATCGACAGATAGAGGACCGTGATTTAAAGTTATGAGTGGTTTTGTATATTTGCTAGAAAACGAGTTTGGAGAAAGGTATGTTGGTTCAACAACAAATTTGAAGAGAAGAACGGAAGAGCATAATAGTAAGAGAAGTAATTATACTAAAAGATCTTCTCAATGGAGATTAATATATTATGAAAGATTTGATACAATTGAGCAGGCAAGAAAGTACGAGCTTGAAATAAAAAGAAGCCGATTTAAGCGAGACAAGTTCTATCAAAAAGCGGAGTGTAGTTCAGTTGGCTAGAATGCACGGTTTGGGACCGTGAGGTCGTGGGTTCGAGTCCCACCACTCCGATTTGATCTTTACATTATGGAAGTAGTGTGATTGAACTCCACGACCGTTCTTATCAAATTTTTCCCTTTCTAGGGAAAGTTAGCCCGCTTAAGGGTTTGCGGGCTGGGATTAGCTTTGCTTAAGAGGCTTTGTCGTTGTGCTTTAGCACAACATGTTTGTTTCGTCGCAGCAAGGTCATTGCGACGACCACTCCGATTTGGAGGTCTGATACTTACAAGAAACATGGAAGAAAAAATAACAAAATTAATCATTCGGCCAAGCTATAAAAAGGCCGTATTTGTGAATAGCCTGTTAGGTGGATTCATTTTTATGTTTTTGTTTCTCTCAATACTTGTTTTCGATGGTCAACTGGATGTCATTACTCCCTTTGCACTGTCTGTATTTTGCATGATTATTATAGGTATCAGTTTTGGACTATATATGATAACAACGAAAGTTATCATAGAGAATGATTATCTGGTGGTGAAGCAGCTAGTTTCGGTCCAGTCTATTTTAATCTCGGACATATCTGTTATTGAGGAACACGTGCGTCGTAAAGGTAGCGTGGTAATTGTTTTTATTTCTGAGAACAAAAGAACCAAGGTATTTTTTGGATATAAACTTTTTGATGAAAAGGATATTGCGAGGCTGATAAACATCCTGCAGTCGATAAGTCCCTCAATCAAGGACAAGTTTTCTGTTTAATGATGGTTTGTGTATAATCTGAATACAGCTAACTTTAGGTTTTAATAATGCACAATCTTTTTAAAAACCGCAAAAGTGTTAGAAGTTTTGAACCGAAATTCCAAATTACCGATTCCCAAGTTAAAGAGATTCTTACAGCAGGAATGGTCGCGCCTTCTGGCATGAACCTTAAAGAGTATGAATTTGTTGTTGTAAAAGATAAAGATACCCTTAAAAAGCTTAGTGGACTTGGCCAGTATCAAGCATTCCTAGCCGATTGTAGCGCAGCAATTATTGTAGTGTCTACGGAAGGTAGATTCTGGATAGAAGATTGTTCACTTGCGGTTGGATATATGATGCTAGAGGCTGTTAACCAAGGGCTTTCGTCCTGTTGGGCTAACGTTAGAAAAGATGACGGCGACCGCGAGGCGCTTGTTCGAAAAATTCTAAATATTCCAGATGATAGAAGGGTTTTATGTGCACTTGCTATTGGAAAAGCTGCAGCCTCCCCTAGCCCGCATACAGAGGATGAATATAATAAATCTAAGGTTCACGAAGAGAAATGGTAAAATCCCCCAAAAAATTCTTTTAATTTGCTATACTAGGATAGCTTAAGTTAACCAGATTTTTATATGGGGAAATTTGCGAAACTTCGCACGTACAACTTCTGGATGGGTGTTTTCCACCTAATTCAAGGAATTTTGATGCTAAGCTTAAGCACCGATTTTGCGTTGCCTGTGATTGGGAATTTTTTAGAGTTTAATCCGGCTACTCAGAGTTTATCACCATACATAAAAACACTTTTTGAGATACCAATTGGCCCAGCTGTGGCACTTTTTCTTTTTATGTCTTCATCTGCACACTTTATTCTTACCCTACCCAGAGTATTTGACTGGTACGTTCGAAACCTTAAAAAAGGAATAAACTATGCACGATGGATAGAATATACATTCAGCTCTTCGGTAATGATAGTGATTATTGCCATGCTTGTCGGAATTTATGAGTTTAGCTCCTTGATTTCCATGTTTGGGCTTAATGCAATGATGATTTTGTTTGGACTCATAATGGAGGTTCACAACCAAACTACGAAAAAGACAAACTGGCTTTCATTTATCTTTGGATCGATAGCCGGAATTCTCCCGTGGGTAAACATTGCACTTTATTTGGGATCATACATTGGAAAAGAAGCTTCCCCACCCGACTTTGTATATTGGATCTTTGTTTCAATCTTTGTTTTCTTTAACTGTTTTGCCATAAACATGGTGCTTCAGTACAAAAAAATTGGCAAATGGAAAGATTATACCTTTGGCGAAAAAGTCTATATTTTCTTAAGCCTGTTTGCTAAATCTGCGCTTGCTTGGCAAGTCTGGGCCGGAACCTTAAGGCCAAACTAGTAAATTAGTATAGTTTTTGGGTCCTATGGTTTTGTGAACCTTACGGCATATTAGCAACTAGTTTTCGTACAATCATGGACGAAATTATACCTGTTGGGACTCCTACACCGGGATTTGTATATTGACCGGCATAAAATACATTTTCTACCCGTTTGTCTTTATTTAGAGGTCTAAAAAGAGCCGTTTGGAATAGAGTATGTGCAAGTCCAAATGCCGAACCCTTAAAGCTGTTATAATCAGAAGTAAAATCTCTGCGTGAGAAAATCCTTTGAGTAACAATGTGTGGACTTATTGACTGACCGGTTAATTTCTCGAGGTGAGTTATCATCTTTGTAGCGAAAGCCGCTCTTATTTCTTCTGAATCGTTAAGTCCCGGTGCTACAGGCACCAAAATAAATATTGATTCACTTCCCTGTGGCGCTACACCAGGATCGGTTTTAGATGGTACATGGAAGTAATATGATGGTGTTTCCGGCCAATCAGGGTTTTTATATACCTCTTTGAAATGAGTTTCCCACGTGTCATTAAAGTATAAGTTATGATGTTCAACTCCATTTAGCCTTTTGTTTATACCTATGTAAATATTAAATGCAGAGGGTGACATAACTGCTTTGTCCCAATTGGTTCTTTGGGTTTTGTCGGAAAGCACCCTTGTTTCAAAATATTGCCTATCAGCCGTATTTACTACGGCATCGGTATTGTAGTGACCTTTTGTTGTTTCAACGGTTTGGGCAATACCGTTTTCTATATTGACTTTGGTGACCGGTTCACTGGTTTTGATAGTTACTCCAAGCTCTTTGCAAAGTGATTCCAGCGCTTTTACTACTTCATACATTCCACCCATTGGATACCAGATTCCAAGGTTAAAGTCTGCATGTGATATTAAATTATAAAATGCAGGTGTGTTATATGGTGATCCGCCAAGAAAAACGGTTGTAAACTCTATAATTTTTTGAAGATCTTTTGATTTGAAAAACCTGGTTATATATTTGTGAAAAGTTTTTAGTAAATTTAATTGAGTAAGTTTGTATAAAACATCGGGTTTTAAAATGTCTGTAAGATTTTCATAGTCAAAATACATTAGATTTTTTGTTGCGATTTCATAAGTATCTTTTGATTTGTCTAGATATTTTTCTAAGGCTTTGCCTCCACCCTGCTGGGCTCTCTCAAAAAGCGATTTGTTTGCGTTAATGTCTTTGGTTATATTGTAGGAATTTCCGTTTGATATAAATACTTTGTAGTGTGAATCAAGCTGCTCTAAGTGATAAAAGTCCGAAACTTTGTGTCCAAATATTGCGAAAAATTCATCAAACACTTCGGGCATCATATACCAAGATGGTCCCATATCAAAAGAAAAGCCATTGGATTTCCACATTCTACCTCTGCCACCTAGCATCTCGTTTTTCTCCAAAATAGTTACGTTATTACTGTCTTTTGCTAAAAGTGCAGCAGTTGCAAGTCCGCTTATTCCTCCTCCGATTACGATAATTTTTTTCATTGTATATAAGTAAGGTTAAGTAAAAAGAAAAATATTGCAATTAACCAAAATACTGTCTTGGATAAATTATCTTTGGGTTTATATCCATTGAGAACTAAGGCTCCTATAAAGCTTACTAAAAACCATGAAATATAATTGTATAAAGGTGGATTTTTCCCAAACCAGCTCCAGAAGTCAAGTTTAATGGCAACAGGTTCTATTATTATATCTATCGCTGTCATTAGACTTGCTACACAAAGGCTTTTAATAATTGGATGCTTTTGGTCCTTGAAAATATTTAAGGACCCAAGCAAGAGTACAACCCACAAAAAGCCAATTAAAGGAGGTGTACTAATGATTTTGGGTCCGAGACGGGTACTGTATTCATAGTTTCCATAAATGAATCCCGTATTTACTCCAATGACTTCACTTATAAAGGTAATTAAATATGTAATAGCTACTGGAAATAAAAGATTTTTGTTTTCTTTGGTTTCAAGAAAAAGGATTAACAGCGTAATCACTGAAATAACAAAGGGGGTTAAGGTAAGAAAGCTGCTTCTGAGTGACCTTATTGTAAGCCCTATAACTCCACAGAATAAGACAATGCCTATTGTGTATACAAATGTTGTTTTCTTCATAATCGTATTTTCGTAATATTAAAATAGTGCAATTTAATAAATTTTGCAAACATTCGGACCTGGAATTAACATCACAATATTTATTAATACCCTTGATAAATACTTTACAGTTATTAATATTCAGATTATAGTATTGACTACATAAGATTAAGCGCTATTGCATGGAACCTATTAGTTCAAACCTCTCACTTCACACGCGTGCAATTATCACAGTATGCAAAACTTTGAACATACCCTACTCTTTTGTACACAAAGATGGTATCTGTCTAAAGGTAACAATTGGTAAACCCTATTTTTTCATTCATCATCACCCTGCCTTTGATAGTGTAGATATTTCAAAGATTTGTAAAGACAAAGATCTAAGCTATAGTATTTTAACCGCAGATTGTGATCCGGAATTTATTCCAATGTGGAGGGCCTATCTGGATCCTGATGTTAAAGATGAGCATAAAATGTGGGTTAAGTTTAAGAACATGGATGAAATTATTACTGATATCGAGAAATACTTTAAATACCCGGTTATTGTGAAGCCTAATAAAGGGTCGCTAGGACTCAATGTAAAAAAATGTGAAAATGGTGAAGAAATTAAAAGCGCACTTGGGGTGATATTCGAGAAGACTCCTGACTATGACTATTTATCCGTAGTTCAAGAGTTTTTGGACGTAGCGTCTGAATATCGCGTAATTGTATTTAGAAAAAAGATACTTTTAGCATACAAAAAGGATATATCCAATGCTACATTTGAGGGTAATCTAAGTCCGCTTCATTGGAGTAATTCAAAGGCGGTAATAGTGACTGATGTGAATTTAATTGCAAGCTTTCAACCTATTGTTGATTATGTATTTGAAAAGCTTTCGGCAAATTATCTTGCGTTTGATATTGCCTTGGATAAAGTAGGCAAGTTATGGCTGATTGAGCTTAATAGCTCTCCGGGGTTCTCACATTTTGCTACAGACAATGGTGAAGATTTAATAGAAAACATATATGAGTATATCTTTAGTGAGCTGTTAAGAATAAAAACTTAAAAAATCAGGGTTTGTTTAGGGAGCCGTTTAACTTCTCTTTATTACGATTTGGGTTTGGCTGGAACCTTTTCTCCATATTTTGAAGGAAGTTTGCGTATAGTATCGACCTTTGTGGATTTTTGGGCAAGCTTTGCTTTTATATCTGCTGCTTTGGTTTGAAGGTTCTGTAACCTTTCAATATGTTCAAGACTTTGTGGTACGGTGCGCTTAAATTTTGAAAGATTAGATCGTGCTTTCATTTGGTATGCACTGGTTCTCATGGACTTATTTTTAACAAAGGATAAATTAGATATTTTCTATTATACCAAAAGTTTTTAAATTTCAATATTCTGCCCTTTTCGCCAACGGATAATTGCGCTAAGCGTGTCTATAAGCGGTCTAACTGTATAACCCAGGTCGGCACTTGCTTTTTTAAAACTCATCTCGGCATTAGAGTTCAAAACGTTTATGGAGTATGGTGTAAATACAGGAGTAGTTTTTGTAGTTCTATAGTACAAGACAGCAAGCGGTGCTACAAATTTTGCAAACCAGGTCTGCATTCTAAATTTAGGTTGTTTTATTCCCGTAAGTTCAGACAGGCTGCGGAACAGTTCTTTAACGGTTATTGTATATCCGGAAAGAATATAGTCTTCACCGGATTTGCCTTTTTCCTTTGCCAGCCAAAGTCCTCGTGCAATATCACGTACGTCAACAAAATTATAGGCACCATCAAGATAAAATCTAAATTTCCCCTTGATGTAGTCGTTTATAAGGTTCCCCATTTCTGAACCTTTAAAATCATATGGACCAATAACTCCGGATGGATAGGTAATTACGGCATTAAGCCCCGCTTTTATTCCTTTGAATATTTCACGGGTTCCCAATATTTTTGTTTTTGCATATGGGCCTAAAACTTTTTCGGGATCGCCTAGTTTTTCTGTTAGTGGAATTCCTTTGGGTGGTTCATGTAAAGCGTGTACTGAACTTGTATATACTAGTCGCTTTATACCTGTCTTCATGCAGGCGGCAACAACGTTTTTAGTTCCATTTATATTCACGTCGTACATGAGATCTTCTTTACCTGGCGATATTGCAACAATTCCTGCTAAATGAAAGACATATTCTGCCTGGCTAAAAGTTTTTATAAGAAAATCAAGATCACGAACGTCGCCTTTATACATTTTTACCGGAAGATCTTTTAGTACGGGATCGTTTTGGGGATCCAAGTCCACTACCCCAACCTCTTTTTCCATGGTTAAAAGGTATCGAACCAGCACATTTCCAAGATGACCCGATGCGCCCGTAACGATTATCATAATATTCCATTATACGTTTTGGGTAGGGACAGGTCTAGACCGACACACAGTTGTAGATTCGTTATTAGGTAATCATTCTGTAAGTTGGGGGTGCGGGTGTGTGTAAAGTTGTGTTGGATCTTATTATTTCTTTCAGGACCCCCGTAAAATATGGATTATTTAGACTCTAATCATATCGTTTGGGAAGTTAGAGTCTTTCGTGGATTTTATGCACACATGTCGGTCTAGACCTGTCTCTACAATAATGAACGAATAAATGACGAAACGGATGATGAACGAATAAATGATGAAACGGGTGATGATTAAACAATTGATGAAACAGATTGCAAGAAATCTGTAATTCGTTGGTCGACTTTTATGTCGGACGGTTTAACAGGTCGTGAAAGGGTTAACCCTTCTAAACTTGTGCACCTACTTAGGGCAACATAGGTTTGCCCTTCGCTAAATGCACCACGTTCAAGATCAATAACAACTTTTTCAAATGTTTTACCTTGGCTCTTGTGGATTGTAATTGCCCAGGCAAGTCTTATAGGAAGTTGAATAAATGAACCAACAACCTCTTTTTTTAAAGATTTTGTTAAATTGTCCCAGCTTGTTTTAAATATTTCCCATTCGTTGGGGAAAATTTCATGAGTTGTATTTTGTCCAGCTTGTCCGTCGAGCTGTACAAGTACAGATCCATCCTTGAGTTCTGTAATATTTCCGAGTGTTCCGTTTATCCATCTGCCGTCTTTGTCGTTGTTTAGCATCATTATTCGAGCACCCTTTTTTAATTTTAGAATTTCTTGTGTTGGAAATGCGTTTTCTTTAAAATCTCCGGAAACATACGCGGTATATGTTCTTACCGGGTTAGAAATAGTCGCTAGTCTCTGCTCATTTACCATATCGGCCTTCTGATTTGTGGTTGTTAAATAAATTGAGTCTGTTTCGGAACTTGTTAGCTTAAAGCAATTTTGATTTAGGTATGTTAACCCTTGAAATGATGCGTTGCCCTCTCTTATGGAATTAAGAATATTTATAAACTTTTCGTCACGTTGACGATAAATTGTATCAAGTGTAAATGCACTTAGAGCTCTTTCTTTTGTGATTCGTTTTATAACTTGAGATGAAAAAAAGTATGGGCTTTCATACATTATTGAAAATTCATCCATTTCGTCTCTTTGTAGTATGGGTGGAAGCTGGTATAGGTCGCCAAATGCAATTATTGGAAGCCCACCAAACGGTTGATCTGATGCTTTTGAGATTCGAAGAAATGTATCTACAAAGTCCAAAAGATCTGCTCTAACCATAGAGATTTCATCAATGATAATGCAGTCGAGTTTTTCTATTACTTTGTGTACGTTGTTGGATTTGTTCTTCGCCTTGGCGAATACATCTTTTATGGTAGTTGCTGGGGTAAATCCAAAGAATGAGTGGATTGTTTGTCCGCCAATATTTACTGCTGCTGCGCCTGTTGGTGCAAGTAGTACGGAATTCTTAGATGTGGTCTCGAAAAAGTGTGTAAGTAGTGTGGATTTTCCTGTTCCTGCTTTGCCTGTGATTAAGGTGAATGGTGGAATATCCTTTTCAAGTGTTGAAAGAATAGATTTCCAAGTACGATCGATTGTTATGTTCATGGGGATATTTTTTAAACCTGCGATAAAATTGTATCACAATCCTCGTATGTTTCACATTCCATAAATTTTTGCTTTAGATCTTTAACATCGGGAAGCCCCTTAAGGTACCAGACAATATGTTTTTTAAGCGGATCAATATACTCAGGGGCGAAAGCTTTATAAAGTTCAATATGTTTTTTTATAAAACTTAACTGACCCTTCAATGTGCGAGTTACTTTATGCCGCGAAAGTAGATCCACATTTCCCAAGAATCCACGGCCAATTAATATACCCTCGGGGGTAATCTTGAGCTTGCTTGAAAGCTCGTTTTGAGCATTATAGTTTTCGTCTGTAAAAAATGCTTTACCTATATCACCGTTTCCTAAAATCGGGGTTTGCATAAGTTTATTTATTTTTTGAATATGTTTCCAATTTGCCGATCCGGAATACATTTGGGATTGGGTTCTACCGTGAATTGTAATAAGATCAACTTTGAGCGTATCAAGAAATTTCCACCACGTATCGGGCATTACTTCTTTGATTCCTAGTCGTGTTTTTATACTTATGGTCAATGTTTTTTTCTGTGGTCTCAAAAATCCTGCTGCCCTCGTCTTATTTACTTCTGCTAATATTTTTTTAACCTTTGAATCGGTGCTGTAATCTGATTTTAATCCTGTACGGATAGCGGAAATAATTGATTTTACCGTCTTTTCATTTCCGATTAATGCTGAACCTGCGCCACTTTGAACAACTCGCTTTTCCGGACAGCCTAAGTTTAAATCAATTCCGTCAAATCCCATTTGCTTGGCAATAAAAGCTGCAATTTCGAAGTACTTAAGCTGAGATCCATTCCCAAAAAACTGAGCGAATATTTTGGGTTCTTCTGGTCGGTAGAGTAAGCGCTTTACGTGCAAATCGGGTTTCTCGTATAACCCTTGTACATTAACAAATTCGGTATAGACTGTATTTATCATTGGAGAAAACTGTTCTACCATAAGTCGAAACGGAAGATCGGTTATTCCATCCATTGGGGAGAGTGCGATAATTTCTTTCATAAGGCTTTATTTAACACTTCAAGGTTATCATCTGGAGCTATTAAACAGTAAACGGTATCGCCACAGCTTTCACACTTAAATTCTATCTGCTGCTTGCCTTTGCGAGTTACGATTTTAAGCGGCTTTAGTATACCGTGGCAGGTATTATTTCTGTCGCCGGGTTCTATATCTACGTGTAGCCCGTGTAGACAGAAAGGACAGTGGTCTCGGTTTCCTACCTTAAGTTTTGGGACCTTCCTGCCGCAGTTTTTGCAAACGAAAGGTTGGTTATTATTTTTATATGCCATGTGCAATTTTATCATAATGAGTGTAACCTAGGATATCTATATGTTTAAGTTAACTTGTTTTAAACGAAATGGACAAAACGCGTAAAATACTTTTAATTATCGCAGGGTCAGTGCTTTTGACCACTTTGACAGTTGCAATAATATTGGCCTGGAAAAGCAAATCAAATGATTCAAAGGTTAATGAAATTAATTCAACAGATGGTGTGAAAGTTGTCGAGGCTTCTAATGAGTTTGGACTAGATCTGCTTACTGCGCTATACACACCTATACCGCATCATGATGCCCACAAATATTCTATATTTATTTCCCCGTTAAGTATTGAAATTGCTCTAGCACTTGCGGCTAACGGCGCCAATGGAGAAACTCAGGAGCAGATGCTTTCGGCACTTGGACTTAATGATATAGAGATTAACAAGCTAAACGAGCAGTTTAAGATTCTTCAAGAGTATCTTACCGATGCCGAGTATTTAGATACTGCAAATGCAATTTGGCTTAGTGAGGAATACCATTTAAAGGATGAGTTTGTTAATGTGGCAAAGAACTATTTTACATCTGTAATTGACGGTTTTGATCCGGAAAATCCATTAGAAACGGCTTTGGCCATTAACAACTGGGCTGCTGATAATACCAACGACAAAATAAAGGAAGTTGTAACTGCAAATCTGCTTTCTAATATTAGAATGATTCTTGCGAATGCCGTTTATTTTAAACAGGATTGGCAATACCAATTTAATCCCGACAATACTTTGCCAAATCAAAAGTTTACACCGGATTGGATGATAGATTCTGATCCAGTAGGCGATGTGTATGGTCCTTTTTACGTTGATCTAATGGCTCTTTACGACCAGGAGCTTAACTATTACGAAGACAACACAATGCAGATAGTTGAGCTTCCTTATGCGAAAGAAAATTTGGTTATGTATGTTGTATTGCCAACAGAAGGAAATACGGTTTCAAGTCTTTTGAAGACTTGGAGGTTTGAAAGCATTTCGGACTTAGAAGCTGCTATGGAGCTTAATGAAGGGACCGTTCTATTTCCCAAATTTGAACAGAAATATAGTGTTTTCCTGAATCATTTCTTGAATAATATGGGTATGGAACTGGCTTTTTCGGATTCTGCAGACTTTTCCGGCATTACAGACGATTGTTCACTGGCAATAGATCTTGTAAAGCATGATTCATACATAAAAGTTGATGAAGAAGGAACAGAAGCAGCTGCCGTAACAACGGTTGGGTTTGATATTGTGTCTGTGGAAACTGATGAGTTTTACTTTAAGGCCGATCACACATTTATGTATATGATTGTTGACAAAAGTACTGATACAATGTTATTCGTGGGAATCTTTAACGATAATTAACGTAATGTATTTGGTATAAGAGGTTCTGATATAATGATATATCATGCTAAAGCTGTTTTATCTACCCAAACAAGACGATTACCTACTCGAACTTACCGCAAGTAACTACAGTGACAAGACCACAAAAAATTATAAACGCGACCTTTCCGTATTTGCACTTTTTATTGATAAAGAAGGCGAAAAGTTTGGAAACATTTCAAAAAAAACAATAACGCTATATAAAAGCTATCTTCAAACTGGAGAGTATTTAAAAGATTTAAAGGTACTGCAGCGGCTACATCCAGAAAAAGGTGGGGAT
The DNA here is from genome assembly GCA_016927995.1 of Candidatus Dojkabacteria bacterium. Classification (NCBI taxonomy): domain Bacteria; species Candidatus Dojkabacteria bacterium. The sequence continues at coordinate 19,392 of JAFGLO010000007.1, read as the reverse complement.
CCTATTACAAGGGAGACTGCTTTGAAAGCTTGCCTTGATAGTGGCACAGTGAAACAGCAGAACAATGAAGTAAAATCGAGGCAGCGCATTGATGTACCAACCTATCGTGGGCGTTATGGATACGGCAAGGCACCGCAAAAGGGTTTGCAGGCTTCAAGCATTAACAGATTTTTATCATCGCTTAGGTCGTATTTAAAGTATTTAGTTGATTTTGACTACGACTGCCCTATTCCACCCGATGCCATAAAGCTTATTAAAACTGAGCGCAAAAAGTCGCAGGTAGCCGAATTTGACGAACTTTTAAAGCTTATCGAGGCACCAATGGAATTTGAAAAAGACGATAAAATTGCACTTCGCAACCGGGCCATACTTGAAGTGCTTTTCTCTACAGGTTTGCGTGTATCTGAACTTGTATCTTTGGATCGTGATCAGATTAACGAAAACGGTAAGATTTATGTTATCGGTAAAGGGAAAAAGGGTCGGTTTGTATATCTTACTCCGCGGGCCCTTACCTGGATTAAAGAGTATTTAAAGATTCGTGAAGATGATAAACCCGCACTTTTTATACCATATCGTGGTGGTCGTCAGGGTGAAAAAAACGCCAGAATTTCTACAAATTATATTGAAGAAAAATTATCGGCTTATCGAAAACTTCTGGGAATTGTTGTGCCTACTACTCCTCATAGTTTGCGACATGGATTTGCAACATATTTGGCCGAAAATGGAGCATCACCTGCTGCAATTCAAGTACTTTTGGGGCATGCAAGTCTAAATACGACTACAAGATATGTTCATGCATCCGATAAATTTGCGGAAGATACTCATAAGAAATTCCATCCGCTTAAAGAGTAGCTGGTTTTGTCATATTTCGGTTGACACGGATTCCTTAATATTCTACTATTAGAGTAACAATTAGTCTGTTAATTTTACTGCCCAAAATATGGCTGAGCGTTTACCCGATCATTTTGGAATAGATTTTGGAAATCATTCTGTAAAAGCTGTTTATCTAAAGAATTTTGCAAGCAAAACTCCGGAACTTGCAGGAATAGGAAATATTAAAACTCCATTTGGGGTTTTAAACAGTGAAAACGATGTTCACAAAGACAGACTTGCTTCTGTTGTTAGGCAAATGATTAACGATGCAGGAATACGGGTTAAGCAAGTAGTTGCTGCTGTTCCTGAATCAGTAGTTTCAACACGAGTCTCTACATATAAAGGTGTAAAAGAAAGTGAGCTTGCTCAGGCAGTATACTGGGATGCTAAGCAGTCTTTACCTGTCCCAATAGAGGAAATGCAAGTTGATCACACCGTACTTGGTGAGAAAAAAGAAACCCAGGAGTTTCTTGTACTTAGGGTTGCTGCTACAAAAAAAATTATTCAAACTTACATTGATGTACTTGAACGTGCAGGGCTTGAACCAATTGCAATAGAAACCGAAGGTGTTGCTATTGCCCGAATGATAAAACATACAACCGGGATTCCTGAAGCAATTGTACTTGATTTTGGTTCTCAGACTACTGACATGAGTATTGTGAAACAAGGTAATCTTGTATTCTCTCAGAGTATTTCTACAGGGTCGGATTCGCTTACTAGATCCATTATGAACGATTTTTCGCTTGAATATCCACAGGCTGAAGAATACAAAATTAAATATGGACTCGAAGCCTCACAACTTGAAGGGAAAATATTTAATTCACTTGAACCAATTGTAAAAATCATTGTAGGAGAAGTTGTTCGTGGCATTGAATTTTACAAATCACAAACAGGGTTTTCATCGCCCAAAGATGTATATTTGGTAGGTGATGGGGCTCTGCTTCCCGGGCTTGCACTTTATTTAACCGATCAACTGGGGCTTAACATTTCACTTGCAGATCCTTGGCAGAATTTTAAGATACGTGGCGAATACGAGAAAATTCTTGAAAATAGTCGATCAGCCTACGCTGTTGCTGTAGGACTTGCTTTAAAAGATATTTAAAACTATGGCACTAGATAGATCAATAAACCTGCTTCTTCCTCCATCAGCTGAAGAAGTACGAAAGGTTGAGGTAAAAAGCACAATAAATGTTTCCAGTGTAATCGTCATTTTTGTTATTGTTTTTGTAGGAGTGATTGTACTTTTCTTTAATCTGTACTTTAACATTCAAATAACCCAGGCAAAAAAGGAGAAAGCAAAAATTGAAGGGTTAATAACCAATCGAAAAGATACTGAATATAGACAACGTTTATTAAACGACAAATGGATTTCCTATACAACAGTAAGAGAGCTAACAATTTCCGACTATGAATCCAAAATTAGGGTTTTAAGGGCTGCTCTACCCTCGGCATGTACTGTAGACGGATATTCTTTCTCTAACGACTTGGCATTTTCTTTTCAAGGAACCTGTAATTTATATTCCGAAGTTTTGTCAGTTGCCGATAGTCTTGCCGACAATGATATTATATCGCAGGTAATTGTAGTGAAAATTGGATCATCTGACTCAAGCAGAGGAATTGATTATTCAAATATTAACATCAGTGAGTATGCGTATCGCATTGAAGGATATTTTTCATTAAGTTCAGTTGCTACTAAGTAATGGCCGTTATCGGAAGTCAAGTAAAGGGTAATAAAAAAATAAGAAAGAGCATAATGAGTTCCCTTGCAACGATATCAAAAGGATTAACCGTATCCGATATTGTTATCCCCATAATAGGTGTTTTAATTCTTGCAGGTGTCGGAATCTTGATTTTTCCTTACATACAGGGAATTTTTGACAAGAACAGTGAGTACACTCAGCTAAAAAATGAGATTTCCCAACTTAAAGAAAAATATACAACACTTGAGCAGATAAACGTAACGTCACAGGTTACAATTCTTTCTAAGCTCAATTCATTAATCCCAACAAACATGGAAGTCAGCACGCTTGCAATTCATGTAAAAAGCCTTGCTGAACGTTATGGACTTGTTGCAGAAAGTATCACACTTCAACAGTCCGATCACCCTGGAATAACATCAATAAGCGATGTGCGGGGGCTTTCGGGATTGGTATTTCCTGAGGGGCTTAATGTAGTTGCCGGCCCGTTTGTTTATGTAGGTGATATTACAAACATAGGATCATTTCTTGATGAGTTAACAAGTAAAGGTGTTTTGATCAGCGTTAATGATCTGGCAATAAGGCACGTAGAGGGATTCTCCGACACAATTGATGCAAATCGTTATACAAGTATTTCGGATCCATGGAGAATTACTTTTAACGTGGTATGTTACTCCCTTGAGGACCCTCAGGATTTTTCTATTATTACACCTGTTGCTGTTTTTGACACAGCAATAATAGAATCAGAGCTTGAATATCGAAACGTTGAATGAAGAAACCTTATATTTTAGCATTTATAATAACCGTCATTGTCTCGAGTCTTTGTATGAGCTGGTACTTTAAGAGTGTAAATTTTCTTGCTGAGAAATCCGGTGTCTCTGTTGCGGCAAAACCCTTTGTGGTAAAGGTACTTATACTTCCAATGTCTGTAGATCCAAATGTAAAAGAAAGATTATCCGAGTCAGGCTACTTTTGTTTGAACATTCCTTCGAACGTTGTTTCTGTAGGAGGTTTAAGGTTTAACTACGAAAGTTATTTTCCTAACACTGATGTTGTTTCTCAACCTATTCTTGAAGAGATATACTTTGCTGCTGTTACAAACGTTAAATCAAAGATTGAAGACACCGACCTCTTGGCAACTTCTTCTATAGTTTCGACTCGTGCTACGCTAGAAAAAATTCCGGTATTTTTTACTCATCCAAATCTTACTATTGTTGATACAACTGCTGATGTTTATGCTGCACTTGATCTTGATAGAACGCTTGTAGGGCTTGTTCTATTTACCGAACTTAGTCCGCAATATCGTGCTTTAACTGTTGATGGAATTAGTCCTTTTGATTTTGACGCGGATTATCCTTTACGATCATATCTTATAACTGATCGTTCCATGCCACTGTCATTCGATCCATTGACAAATAGAGATCCTGAAAAGTTACTAACGGTTACTCAAACAGGCGTTACTGCAATTACAAGATCACTTGCTGCAAAGATAGAGCGCGTTGGTCAGTATGATTGGCCATCACAAAGGATTGCGGAATATCTTCGTGCGTCAGACATTGCACACACAAGTAATGAAGTTTCTTTTGTTACGGATTGTTCTCCTGTGGATAGTCCTACCTATAGATTTTGCTCTCATCCTAACTATGTGGAATCGTTAACTAATGCGGGAATAGACATTGTTGAACTTACGGGAAATCATAATAATGATTATGGCTCCAGCTGGAATGCATTTTCCATTGATATGTATGATAACTTAGGTATAAAGCATTTTGGTGGAGGAAAGGATGCTGTAAGTGCAAGTGAAATTTTGTATATTGAAGAAAAGGGTACAAAGATTGCATTTATTGGATACAACTTTTACGATTGGTATTACGGTAATTCATATGCGCTTGCTACCGACTCACACCCGGGAGCTAATGCATACGAAAGTGATGAAAACATGAGGCAAGATATTGGAGAAGCAAGTGAAAATGCAGATATTGTTATTGTGGACTTTCAGTTTCAGGAATGCTGGTGTTATGATGGACTTAGTAGTTGTTATTTACCTGTTGGTATTCCTAACCAAAGGTATTATTTTGAACTGGCTGCAGATTACGGGGCTGACATTGTTGTGGGAACTCAGGCGCATACCCCCCAGGTTATAGAGAACTATCAAGATAGTGTGATTTTTTATGGTCTGGGAAATATCTTTTTTGATCAGGCAAACTGGCAATGGACTCGTGAGGCAATGATAATTACCCACGTGTTTTACGAAGGGCAGCATTTATCCACGGTTGTGCACCCTATTTATTACGAGGGTGCATCAATGCAGCCCGAGATCTTGTGGGAAGGCTCACACAGAGAATCCTTAATGGATAGATACTTTCAGAGGTAAGAAGACTACCTTAACTATCTCGAGAGTTAAGAGTTTGGTCGACAGGTTTGTTTGGAGTTCCGTAATGGTGTGAAGAATTACGAGTTCCTGATGGATTTAACCCTTTTTAACTTCTCCCTAACATAACGTTGTGCTAAAGTAGCGAGCTCTCCAGTTGCAAATATAGCGTTTGCTTCTGCCAGAGCACGCTGTTTAGGTGAACTTTCAGGGTTCTCGGCTTCAAGCTTTGCCAAGACGTATTCAGCCTTTGCAGCTTTCATGGCATTATTAATAATATCTTCCTGTATTAGTTGGCTGAGTTTCTGCTGATGTAGGAATTCTCTGTGCGGCCTCTTCAAATGAAGGTTTCTGGTTCGCTGTGATTGGATCCGCTACTGCTCTTGGGTCTGGTGGTGTTGGTTGAGAAAATCTATCTGGTACCATTGTTTTGTTTGTGAACTTAGGTGTTATTTAAGTTGTTTTATTCTAACTCCAAAACGGCACGAATGCCTGTTTTAATGGCTTTGATTTTTATAATGTCGCGGATAGCATTTATTGTGCGTCCATGCTTCCCTATTACAAGTCCTTTGTCTTCTTCTTTAACGGAAATTTTATAAACTTTGACATTTGGCATTTCGCCGTCGAGCTCTTCGATTTTTATGTCTTCCGGACTATTTACGATGCTTTCAATTATGTGTTTTATAAGCTCTATCATGTGTGAGCAGAAAAACTTATATATTTTTCATTGTCTCATTGTTACACAAAATAGTCAATTGCATAATTTTAGGGCGAGAATTAGGGTCACCTTATGGACTTATTTTGCACAAGGGTTAAGTCGTTGCTTCCGGTGTAGGTTCCTTGGGCTTTGGCTCTTCAGCCTTTGGTTCGTCAACTTTAGGTTCCTCGGGCTTTGATTTTTCAGCCTTTGGTTCGTCAACTTTAGGTTCCTCGGGCTTTGATTTTTCAGCCTTTGGTTCGTCGGCCTTAGGTTCCTTGGGACTTGACTCTTTCACTGTCTCACCGGCTGGCTGCTCTACGACTGCTTCACTACTTGACTCCTTCACTGTTTCACTACCTACGGGTTGGGCTTCAGCAGCTTTGGCTGCAAGCTTTTTTAGTTTTCTGTTTTCTTGTTTTTTAATACCCTCTTCGGCGATTTTTTTGATTCGTTTGGGGTTTCGTGCAATTTTAATAAGAGCCATGACTTTTTCTGTTGGTTGTGCACCATTCTTTAGCCATTTATCGACCTTTTCGAGGTCAAGTTTAAGTTCCAATGGCTTTTGGGTTGGATTGTAATAACCTAGATCGTCCAGGAATTTTCCATCTCTTGGCCATTGAGCATGGGCAACAACTATTCTGTAGTTTGGAACGTGTCTTTTTCCTTTTCGAGTTAAACGGATCTTAAGCATTGATATATTTAGTTATCTTAGAATAAAGCTAAATCGTGCCAGACTTTGAAACTTGAGGATAGGTAAAAAGCCTAGGATACGAGTTTAGAACTTGTGTATATTACAATAATAATGAATCTTTGTAAATGGTTACGATAATTTCTTAAGGGCTTGCTCTGCCGCAGCTTCTTCCGCCTTTTGTTTTGAATTACCCATTCCTACTCCAAGTTGTTTTTGATCTACACAAACCGAAACTGTAAATTCACGTTCATGTGCCGGACCCAGCTCTGATACTAGTTTATAGGTCGGTGTAGTTTTGAATTTTGTTTGAGTTATTTCCTGAAGTTGAGTTTTGGGATCTTTGTATCGTTTTTCTTTTAATATTTCGGGTAGTTTGGGTGTAAGCGTTTTAAGAACAAATTTTTGAGCTGTAGCAAAACCTGCATCGATATACAAAGCTCCGACTATTGATTCATAAATATTTGCAAGAATGTATGGCTTATCTTCACCACCACTTTTCCGCTCGGCAGTGCTCATTCTTATTACTTCCGACAGACCAAGTTCATTTATTACATCGGTTAATGTTTCAGTACGAACAAGTGCCGATCTAATTAATGTTAGATCACCTTCTGCTTTATCTTTAAATTTAAAGTAGATGTATTTTGATATGACAAGCTCAAGTACAGCGTCACCTAAAAACTCAATTCGTTCGTTTGAAAAGATTTTAGGATTTTTTGCTCTAAATGATCTGTGCGTTAGTGCTGTGAGTAATAACCGTTTATTTTTAAACGTGTGTCCGGTTACTTCTTCAATTTTCTTTATGTTCTGAGAATACTGCTCCAAGTAATCCGCTAATAAATTGAGTTTGGTTTAATGAGGCAAGTTCTTTTGAAATTTCAAGAGCCTCGTTGATTGCAACTTTTGGTGGAACTGTTTTTCCTACAAATCCTTCAAAAATTGATACTCTTAGGATGCTTAACACGACTTTGTCTATTTCTTCGATTGGTCGTTTAGGGGCATGATTTTTTATGATCTCATCGATCTTATGTAAGTCTTCTATTATTGCTTTTAAGCTCTCGTTGAATCTGCTCTCCTTTATTTTACCTACATTTGCTGTTCTAAGAATCTCTTTGTAATTAATGTCCGCAGCAGAAATTTCTTTTTTGATGTCTTCAAAGAATATGGTATATAAAACAATTATAAGAGCAACCCTGGTTCTTCTAACTATATGCTCCGGTTGTTTTATGCTTATGTTGGCGTTATTTGTAGAATCCACAGCGTGGGCACTTTTGATGAGGTAACTTAGGGGCATTACACTTTGGGCACAATACGAAGTTTATCTTTTTAAGCTTGTCATGAGCCCTTCTTCTGCCCTTTCTGTTGGTTGATATCCTTCTCTTTGGAAGCGGTGTCATTAGTTTTAAATATAATTTATTGATAAATCATGGCAGTATATCACACTGACGGAAGTTTTTGAAGCACTTTCCGGATTCCTGAATACGATATGCCTTGCTCGTATAACTTAGTCGCAAGCTTAATTGCATCGGTCGAATCAAGCTTTTTGTCATTTGTGATAACAAATGTTCTTATATATTCGAGAATTTCGTAAATGTCAGGAAGTTCAAGTACGGCCAGTCCTTCAAGTTTTGTGAAAAGCCGTGCATCAATAAGATGTTTTATCTTTAAGAGTGTTAAGTTTTCTATTGTTGTATGTGGAAGTTGCCTTTCGGAAAAATATTCCTTTGGAAGGCTACTAATTGTTAAAAATATTATGGTTTGGGTAAAATCTAGGATTCTTTTGTCGACAAGAAGCTGACCTTTTGAAAGAATTTGTAAGATAATTTCAAGTGAGGACGGTTTAGCCTTCTCAATATTTTCAAAGAGAATAGTTGCCGGCCGATCTGCTTTCTTAATGTTAGTAATAATATTGTCTTTTTCCATATTGATTATGATTATCTTCTGGTTGGGAAATAACGTTTCGTGTATAACCTTTAATAAGTGACGTTTGCCCCACTTTTGTGGTGCAACAACAAGAAACGAAAGAATGGTTTTTACTTCTTGGTTGTCGAATATCATTTTTCGCTTAAGCGCTTTGAATATCTTTTTTATTGTGTGTTTTTGCCCGATTACCTGGGCATATACTTCCTCTTCACGCCTACTTAAATATATTATTGATTCAAGTTCCTCCCTTGTTTTATTGAGTAATTGGGCTGTCGATTTGAATATCCGCCCGGAGTCAACGTTTGGAATACTAAATCTTTCCAAATATCCTATTGTTGCCGAGACTCTGTCTTTAACGGGATACAAAACGTCCGAAAGGATATATGCGGCATACAGTGCAATTGTTGTCGGCCTAAGTTCCAAAAGGAAGTTTTGAATTGTACTAATGTCTGTTTGAATATCTTCCGGAGTTGGTGAAATCATATCCATTCCAAGGACCTCCCGCAAATCGTAATTTTGGGCAACGTTGCTGTTAAGAACCACAAAGATTCTACACTTCCGGGTTGTTAAAATTTTTGTTAGCTGTTTAATAAGGGTTTGTGTTCGCTTAAGGATCCCGGGATTTTCGTCCCACCCGTCAATAAATACAATTGAATTTTGTTTTATTGCCGAGAATGCATTTGTAAATGAAGGTCCAATTTCCGTGTATAATTCATATACTTTTAGTAAATCAACTGAAAGTACCGGTCCCCTATGTTCGTGTGATGTAGTGTTTATAAAGTTTTCCTTTTGAAGTGTGTTTGGAAAAAGTGCTACATTGGGTATAGGCGGAGCTTTAAGCACGGAGGTTATCCTGATGCTAAGTGGTGCACTTGTGCGAATTGATTTTGCCCAAATTTGGCTTATGCATTTTTTAAGTAAGCTTGAGTGTGGAACAATCAATTGGTTTGAAAACTGTAAACGGATTTTGGTTTTTATAATCTTTTGCTCTGATTCGATTTGAGTTGCAGCAATAAGTGTATGATAGTTATCGACCTGTGAAAAATTTGTATAGAAGTACGGGAAGACGTATAGAAAAGTCGAGAACAGATTTTGAATAGTTACTGTTGGATTATTGGTTTCTATTGCAAACTGAGTAACATATGTTAAAAATGAGTTTAGTGCTGCAAGATTAAGCTTTGGAAATTCTTTGGGATTAAGACTGTCAAGATCAAGATTAATCTCTAGTGAATTTAACAATTTTTCACATTCAGGTTGGATTGCAGCAAGTCTGAAAAGCACAAGTGAATCCCATGTGTTTTCTTGGACCGACAGTAGGATAAGGTTTATGACATCTTCATCGAAATAATTAAGATAGTTGGTTCTGGTTTGTGAAATATTGGACAGATCTATAAGTCTTAGGTTTGGTAATATATAATCGGAGGGAATAAACTGCTCGACTTTGTATATCTGCGTATAGATTGAATATATAACCCCTGTAAAAAATATTAAGGATAAATGAAAAAAGAATGAAATTACGGTTTGTTGGGTTTGGGATAACTCTGCTAAGAAGACAAGATTTATAAAAAGGCTCTTGTATGTGAAAGGAATGCCTAATAACATTCCCGGCAGGAGTAAAATTGAATAAAGAATAACTCTAAGACCTAATGTTTGCTTTCTTTTTTTGATTGTTCTAAGGTTTTTGGCAAGTGTCGCTGTCGATAATGTAAAGAATCTATCCTGAGTAAGTACTGAAACAGTATACTCGTTATCACTAATTAGCTCATAGGGGAACTCTTCGTATGATATTGGAATCTGATTTTTTGATTTTATTATTACCGATCTATCCATTTGTTATCGGGCTTAAGACTAAAAGTAAAATGTTAATTATTGGTAAAGTCGTCCAAGCAATAACACATACAATTCCAACGAAAAACACTAAAGCATCAATTGCGTAAGTTAAAATATTTATCAGAATAATAACTATTCTTAGAATAATTCCGGAACCTTGAGTCTTTAGTATGGCAAAGCCTTCGTGTGGATTTATAAATTCGGTGATTTTAAGAATAATAATCTTTGAATGTTTTAATATGTTTATAGGAACGGTGTAATACCACCAGGTAACAAAGTCTTTTGTTGGAAGCTTGATTGCAGATATAATCGTTTTAAATTCCATTACTCAAAGAAGTAAACTGAAGCTATCGAAACTGCGTATTTCTTTTGCTTATCAAGAGACAATGTGCCAAAACTCGATTTAATATCTTGGGGTGGATTTATGGTTTTATCATGCTTTAGGATAACAATTGCTTTGGGCTCGAGAAATTCACAGAGTCGTTCAAGGATGTCGGTAATCTTCTCCGTTGTTATTTTATTGTATGGTGGATCAATGAACACAATTCTGTATTTTTCTTCAAGTGAAGCACTGGCTCCGAGAAAATCTTCAACCTTTATGTTAAAAAATGATGCTCTGTGCGAAAACCTTGTTTTTTCAAGATTTTTGTAAATAAAGCTCTCCGCTTGTTTAGACTGATCAACAAAGTCGCAATATTTTGCTCCCCGAGACAAAGCCTCTATTCCGAAACTGCCTATGCCGCAAAACAGATCGAGTACATTTGCATCGAGTATTGCTGTTTGAATTATTGAGAATACACCTTCTTTAAAGCGATTTGAGGCAATCCGGATCGAAACCGAAGATTTTAAGCGCCCTTTTACGTATGGAGTTTCAAGCTTTATACCTTTTGCTTTTCCGGCTTTTATATAACTCATTGGTAGGCAGTATCGAAAAATGAATAATAAATTATACAATACATTTCCCCGTAGGGACAGGTCTAGACCCGCACCCCTTGATTTCAAACGTACTATTAGATAAGGGTTTTCGGAGGGGCATCTTTCGACCACCTACACCCTCTTTACAAATATTGATCTGGCGGTTGTTTTGTAAAAGGTTAGAGCGGCTAGTGTCTTAAAATTTTTCGTGATATATCATCCAAAATTTGGACTACTGTAAGTCTAGACCTGTCCCTACGGAGGGGTATGTAATTTTTTCATAATCCACCTGCGTTGGTACCTTGCATATTGCCTGTGGCGGATAATTATGCGTTCTTTAAGCTCGGTAAGCGGAATATCACCGTTTATGAAATCTACAGCTTCCTTATATCCCATTGTGGAAAGTCCGACACAATCTTTGGGATATTTTTGTAAAAGTCTTTTTGTTTCTTCTATAAGCCCTGCGTCCAACATTTTTTCCACACGAACCTGCAGCTTCTTCTGAGTTTCTTCTTTTGTTGGAATAAGAGGTATTGTAATGAAATCGTAGGCAATGTTTTTTTGTTCTGTAACCTTTCTATTGTCTAATGCAACTTCCAGCCATCGTACCAATCTACGTTTGTTGTTCCGTTCACCATTATCCATGTTTTCCCACACATCAGGACGTTTTGTTTTAAGTATTAACTGAAGTTGAGGTAAGGCTTTCTTTTCAAGCCGGATACGCTTTTTAATGTTAGGTTTTGTTTCTCGAAGCGTATATCCCTTAAGGAGTGCTGTTATATACATTACTGTTCCGCCGACAACAACAGGGATTTTGCCTGCAGCATGTGCCTTTGCAAAAACATGTTCACACTCTTTTAAAAAATCATAAACAGTAAAGCGTTTGTCGGGGGTAACAACATCTATCAAGTGAAGAGAAGGAATGAGTTTTTTGTGTTTTGCCTTTAAAAGTGCTTCCTTGTTTGTTCCTATGTCCAGTCCCTTATAGACTTTACGAGAATCAGCTGAAATAACAGGTGAATCAAGTGTTGATGCAATTTTTATTGCTAGTGTTGATTTTCCTGTGCCCGTTGGTCCGAAAATAACAATTACCTGATTATTCATTGGGAATGGCATACATAACAATTGAGGCGGCGATTGCAACATTTAATGATTCCTTTCGACCGTTCATTGGTATTTTTATACTTGGGTATTTTTGAGTAAGCGATTTGTCCACTCCGTCAAGTTCGTTTCCAACTACAATTGCGATATCTTTTGGGTAAGGATATTTCCTGAAATCGGTTGCAGATTTGGTAAGCTCCAGACAGATAATTCGAGTTCCATCCTTCTCAAGCTGAGATAGGGCATCGGATGCAGTTTTAAAGTATTGCCATGGTACTGTTTCTTCCGCAAAAAGTGCTGTTTTCTTGACTTTGGGATTTTCCGGGGTTGGTGTATAGCCGCATAAAAAAAGCCTGCAATCCCCTCGCCCATCGGCGGTTCTAAATATTGATCCCACATTAAATGCGGATCGAATATTGTCGAGGACTAAAGTAATCACAAAAATTAGGTCTTAGATTAATGATCGAGATATTATAGCAACAACATAAAAATAAGTATTTCTTGCTTTACTAATTTACTGTTCTTCTAATTTCTTAATTCCCCTACTTTACCAAAAGCACAACCTTTCCTTCCGTATCAAAGTCAAGTTCAAAATTTCGACCTTCAGCCAATGTGAATTCGTAGATTGAGGTCTTGCCGGAATATACTCCTTCAACAGTTGGCGCCCAATTTTCAACTAGATTGTATATGCAGGTTTCTTCTGCGCAGGTACCGTTTATATAATTAACTGTTAAATCTTTGGTTACATTTTTAAAGGTAACGTTAAGGGTATTTCCTGTTTTTTGAGTTGTGTATTCAATGTTTTTTGATGCAGTAGCCTTTGTAACGTTCCATTCAAAATGCATTACCCCGGCTTCTACACGATATGCAAATCCTGTTATTGAAAAATCGGTATAATTTCCGGAGGTTGATGATGTATTTTCGGTTTCCTCTTCCTCTGGCTCTTCCTCGTTCTCTTCTTCGGGGTTTTCCTCTTCTGTTTCCTCTTCGGCTTCCGATGATTCTTGGTTGGAATTCTCTTCGTTTTCATCTTTTGTTTCCTGCTCTTGTTCCTGAGTATTCTCTTTGTTTTCTGTATCCTTGGTTGAGTTCATTCCCGTGGTTGCGTACCAAATTAGGCCACCACCGGCAAGAAACAGAAAGATAATAAAGGCAATGGTTCCTATGTTATTTTTTTGCTCCATAGGTTTTTTAAGAATTTAGATACTTATTCAATATAACATACTTAAGTAGCTCTGTCACCGGTTTCTAGGTTTCTGAGAGATTTTCGAATTTGGCTAAGGGTTTCTGTGTCCTTTGCAATCTTAAGCCAGTCTTTCCTTACGTTTGGCTTTTTCGTTGTAATTATTTGGACAATGTCGCCGGTTTTTAGTGTGTCTGATATTTTTGACATTATGCCATTGATTTTTGCACCTCCACAGTGCTCGCCGACTTTTGTATGAATTTTATACGCAAAGTCAATGGGTGTTGCATCCTTGGAAAGTCGTATTACATCGGATTTTGGCGTGAAAACGAATATAGAATCTTTAAAAAGATTAAGTTTGTAAATTCGCTTATCTGTCGGATTATCTTTCCACTGCTGAAGCTTGTCGAATACATAAAGATCCTTATCAAGATCTTCCTTAAAAACTATTTTTACTTTGTATGCAATATGGGAAGCAGGACCATACTCATTGAAAAGATGCATTTCAGGTGTTTTAATTTGAATCTCTGTCTGAATTTTTTTACGTTGATCTGTAAACATTCTAATGTGTAAACTGCGGTAGCCGTTAGGTCGTGGATTTGCTATATAATCACGTCCCGTATTATCGTATGTTCGTGGAACCTTTTCGAATTTCCCTTTTATGAGGTTAAATGCCTTATAACAATCTTCTACGGTTGGCAATAGTATAGTGGTTCCATATTTGTCTGCAATTTGATCAATGAACCCTAAAGGAACGTTTGACTTATCTGGTATTTCGGACCCAAACCCTCGAATCGTTTTCTCATATGTACTGTAAATACCTTTTGTTCGTCCAAAGATTTTTATAGGTCGAAGGTTTTGACTTGCAAGAAGATTTACAAGCCTTTTCTTAAAGGATTTATGATAATTGGGGTCTTCATATTTTTTTAGAACTTGTTTGATTTTCTGGTACTCAGAAGGGTTTTCAACCATGAATGCAAGATCATCAAACTTACGCTTTAGTGCAGCCATCCCAATAAAATCGGCAAGTGGAGAATATATTCGTTTTATTCTGTTTAAAAGCCGTTTTTTTTCGCTAGGCGGAAGATTTTCGTAGTTTTCTAGATCTTCAAGTTTATCGAATAATTTCACAATTAGAATACGAATGTCGTTGCTAGTGGACAATAAAAGTTTTGTGGTTAATGATATTGTTGTGTGTTTGTCATTTACTTTGTAAACCAAAGACTTAATTGCTGTGTAATTTTTTATTAGCCGAACCAGAGTTTTTTCTTTGGGAAGCAGTTTATCGATTTCGGATTCTTTTATAAAAAGTCCGATATCATGAAGAATTGCAAGTTTAATCGTATTAAGGTCAAGGTTTTGATTTAAACAGTCGTTTGCAACATTAAGGCTATGTGAAAGCATACTTTCGCCCCAGCTACATGTATTATTGGCATAGACTTTTTGGGCAAGAGTAATCACACTCTCAATTTCGGCAAGATTTTTCGGGTTTGTTTTATTTATTTGTGCCAAGAAAGTTGGTTGATCCATTTTTAGATTGGTTCCAATAAGTATGACTTGATCAAGATTCCGTGGGATAGAGTGATATGGATAATCAGTATTTGTATATTAGCATATATGCGTGGATTTATTAACTTTTGAGAATAAAATGTTTGTAGTAATCTATTAACCTTTTGAGGTGTTACATTACTTAATGAGTAGTGGCTGTTATTATTGTCTGTTTTTACCTCCACTAAATAAAGGTCTTTTGCCTTTCGGCAAAGAATATCTATCTCACCAAAACGTGAAAAAATATTGGTTTTTAAAATTGTATAATTTTGGTTTCTCAAATATAGCTTTGCCAAATCTTCACCAATTTGACCAATATATCTACTCATTTTTACGTCTGTAACACCTCCCGGATATACTTTAGCACCATGGAGTTCTCAAAGAAATAGTCCAATATGGCATGTTGAAAGGTTAGAGGGTATTTTGTCTGATTCGTTGGCGAAGTCGTTCGATTTTTTCACGAACAGTATCATCCTTAAGAATGAGAGATGATACTCTTTTAACTGCATTAAGAACGGTTGTGTGGTCAGTTTTCCCTAAGAAACCTGCGATATCTTCAAGCTTGTGTTTTAGGTCTTCACGAATAATGAACATTGCGACTTGTCTTGGCTTTGCAATTTGTGCACGTCTGCTTGAACCTTTAAGCTCTTTAACTGTAACATTAAATTCTTTTGCAACGGCTTTAATAACCTTCTTTGGACTTATCTGGCGCTGCTTTTGCTCTATGTCGCGTTTAAGAATATTTTCAATTTCCGCCGGTGTAGGAATTATTCCGGTAACGGTTTTCTGGTTATAGATTCGATTTAAGGCACCTTCAAGTTCACGAATATTTGACTCTACTGAGCTTGCAATTGAATTGATACATTCTTCGGGGAGATGTATCAGGTTTTGTTCACATTTCTTTTTAAGAATTGCTATGCGCATTTCATAAGTAGGTTCAGAAATATCGGCAACCATGCCCCCTTCAAACCTGCTGCGCAACCTATCCATTAGATTTGAAATTTGGGAGGGAGGTCGATCAGATGCAAACACTATTTGTTTATTTGCAAGATATAGTTCATTAAATGTATGGAAAAGTTCACTTTGAGTTTCCTGCCAGTTTGAGATAAATTGAATGTCATCGATAATGAGCAAGTCGAGCTTTCGGTATTTCTGCCGAAATTCGGTAGTCTTTCCTGACCTAATTGCTTCAACCATTGAGTTCAAAAAGGTTTCACTTGCACAGTAATATATTTTTCGGTTGGGATTGTCATTTAACATACGATTCCCGATTGCATGCATTAAGTGTGTTTTGCCTAGCCCTACCCCGCCATAAATAAACAGTGGATTATATGTTGCTCCGGGACGTGCTGCAACTGCTTCTGCCGCTGCATGTGCAAGTCTATTTGACGGACCAACAATAAACGATTCGAAGCTGTAGCGAATATTTATGTTTGAGTTGCCGAGGACTTTAATAAGAGAGTTTTCGTCTTTTCCCGTTGAAAAAAGGGGGGTTTTTTCTATAGCCTCTTTGCTAGACAGATTCTCGTCTATTACAAAGGTTACTGCAATGTGGTTACCTACAAGCTGGCTTATTGTTTCGGTTAAAAGAATTCTGTGTTTTGATTCTATCCACTCACGGACAAATGGATCGGCACATCCGATTACTGCAACGCCGTTATTTAATTTGTTTAGATTTGCGCGAGAGAACCATGTGCTTATGGTTGTACTTGAGACTTGGGTTGATATTGTTTCTAAGATTTTATTCCAAAGTGTTTTGGGATCATTCATTGTAAAATAATAGAACTATTCTTAGGTTTTAGGCAGTTGTCGGGAGATTTCAGAGAGAGTTTACCACATGGATTTCCAAGGTGCAAATAGCTATGGTAAAAGTTATTATCCTGTTTACAATCTAGCAGAACCTTAAATATTATACGATTATTGATTTACAACCTTCTTGAAAATCTGTTCCAATTCGGTTTCCGTCTTATAGCGCATTACGAGTTTTCCTCCATCTTTTAAGGGAACAATTCTGACAGGGACATCAAGATATTTTCCAAGGTCTCGTTGGATTTTTTTTGCACCGCCGGATAGAACATATTCAATAATCTTTTTAGAGGAATCTTTATTGATATCGCCTTTGCGGAGTCTATTAACAAGATCTTCTGTGTCACGTACAGACAGATTGTTTTTAACTGTAATTTTAAATGCTTGAATTTGTAAATCAGGACCCAAAAGCCCGAGAATGGCTTTTGCATGACCTTCAGAAATTACTCCGTTCTGGAGTGCATTGATAATTTCTTGCGGAAGTTTAAGGAGCCTGGTTTTATTAGAAATAAACGATTTGGATTTGCTAATCTTTTTTGCAAGTTCGGTAAGTGAAAGTTTAAACTCTAATAAAAGTTGTTTGTATGCTCTGGCCTCCTCAATTGGTGACAGGTCTTCACGTTGAATGTTTTCAATAACAGCAATTTCTAGCATATCTTGTCGGGACATATCTTTTATAACTGCAGGAATCTGCGTAAGTCCTGCTAACTTGCTTGCTCTAAGCCTACGTTCGCCGATAATTAGTGTGTAATTGTCTTCTATGTCTTTTGTAACAATAATTGGTTGAAGTACCCCATTTTGACGAATCGACTCAGCTAACTCAAGAAGTTTATTCATCTCAAAGCTTTGTCTAGGCTGATAAGGGTTTGCTTTGATTTTTGAAATGTCAATTTCAATAACACCTGCAGTATTTTTGTTTAGTGTTTGCGCTGTTTCGTCGGATATTAAAGCCGACAGTCCGCGACCAAGTCTTGTTTTGGAATCTGATTGCATTTTAGATGGCAGTTAAGTTATTTTTAAAATCGATTAGCAAGTTCAGTAGCAAGCTCTTCGTATTTTTGTGCCCCTTGTGAAGTTGGGTCATAATCAAAAATGCTTTTTCCGTGAGACGGGGCTTCGGAGAGGCGGACATTTCTTGGAATAATAGTTTTAAAAACCTTATCACCAAGATGCGACCTAACATCATTTGCAACTTGCTCAGATAGTTTTGTACGTGCATCGTACATAGTCAAGATCACGCCACCTATTTCCAGACCGGGGTTTATTCCCTTTACTACACGTATAGTCTCGAGCAATTTTCCAAGTCCCTCCAGTGCAAAATATTCACACTGAATTGGAATAATTACTGAATCTGCGGCAACAAGTGCATTTATTGTCAGAATTCCTAGAGATGGAGGTGAATCAATGATTACGTAATCAAGAGATTCTTTAAAGTTGTCGAGCGCTGTTTTAAGCTTTGTCTCTCTCGAAAGCATGTTAATCATTTCAATTTCGGCACCGGCCAGTGAAATACTTGCGGGTGCAAGAAAAAGGTTCTTTAACGAGGTTGTAACAAATATGTCCGAAAGTTTTTTTTCGCCGATTAGAACATCATAGATTCCGGGGCTTTCTTCATCTTCTTTTTTTGAAATCGTGTAACCAATACCCGAACTTAAATTTGCCTGAGGATCAAGATCGACGAGTAGAACCTTTTTTCCTTTTTGTGAAAGTGCTGCGCCCAAGTTTATTGCAGTTGTGGTTTTTCCGACTCCTCCTTTTTGATTTATAATAACGAGTTTTTTCATAAAGAATTCCTATAAATATCTACATAATAATACAATAGAAAGCAGGAAATGGCAAAACAGAAAACTATTTGTACTCCGGTTCTTTAATAAAAAAAATGCGCCTATCCGGACCGCTTGAGAAGACAATCGAAGCTTTTCCTTTAAAAAGGTCAAGTGATACGGCTCCAATATCTCTACTGTCTGTGCTTCCCGTACGATTATCACCCACAAGGAAGTAATATCCTTCCGGAATTACAAATTGGTTTTCGTCGCCTTCCTTTAAAAATGCACCTCCGGGGGTGCAAATATCTGGACTTATGTATACAGATTCATCGAGCAGTTTCCCGTTTATATAAAAATGGCAGTCTTTTATTGCAATGGTTTCGCCTGGGAGTCCAATAACACGCTTTATGTAATCGCGGTATTCGGTTCTTTCAAAGATGACAATCTCTCCCCTATTTGGTTTTCTAAAATTGTATGTTTGTTTTGATGCAACAACAAAACTTTTGTCGTGAATATTGGGTTCCATTGATGATCCGAGTACTTCGTGTGGAGTTGCTAAGAATAGCCAAGCAAAAACAGCAATCAAAAATGAAATTAGGAGTGGTTGAATAAACCATAAAATTGAAGAAAAGAACTTTATAATCGGGTTCTTTTGTGGGCTTTGTTCAGGGGATTTGTCTCCTCTTAATTCAAATTCGCTCATGGCTTCAGTATACAGTGAAATAGTGAAACAGTAAAGTAGTGAAATAATGAAGTAATACTCTCCGGAAAATACCTATGAGAGAAGTGGCAAGCTTTAACAAAAAAATAAAACAGATAAAGGGTTCACTTCGAACATAGGAATCGAGGGAAGCTTAAGCAGTAAAGCAGTAAAGCAGTGAAGTAGTGAAACAGTGAAACAGTGAAGTAGTGAAATAGTAAAGTAGTAAAGTAATACTCTGGAAGCCCGGCATGCGAGCAGAGATTCACCTTAACAAGAAAGCAAAACAAG
>JAFGLO010000006.1 GCA_016927995.1 Candidatus Dojkabacteria bacterium | reverse complement strand
GCGGAAGACTTACTCCCGGTGGCAACCGGGATGAAAAAGAACATCGGTTCAAGTTCCGACTTATATATAAGCCGACTATCGGACTTGAACCGATGACCTTCCGCTTACAAAGCGGTTGCTCTACCAACTGAGCTAAGTCGGCTTTTATCTATTAGCGGCGCTATTCTAACATAGTAAAAGATCTATTTAAAGCCTTTTCTTTTAGTTGCGTCTTGATGAAATTTGATGGGAGGGTCCGTGCCCAAAAAGCACAGGTGGGTTTCCTCAATCTTAGCCCACGGGCTAAGACGATTTTGGAATCCCAACAAAAACACGATGTAGGGACATCTGCCTCCCATCACTCCCATTATACATTAACAGACGTTGTAAAATCAATCAGCTTTAGCTGACAAATGCAACAAGCTTGTATACGGTTTCTACGATGTAGTAACTAATTTGAAGCCCAATTGGACTGTAAGGACTTAATATCAAGGCTATTACCCAGGGTGAATATGACTCAAAGGTCTCGAAGGAAAATTTGATCTGTTTTGGAAGGATTCCCTGAAGTATGTAATAACCATCAAGTGGGGGAAGTGGTAATAAGTTTGTAATTGCAACAACAAAGCTACAGAGAGTCAATGCAAATAGAAATTCACCAATCAATGGGTAAATTATTGAGATAATATTATTTGTGGGAAGAATTGGAGCCACAGGGTTTGTAATTTTTATTAATCCAAGGCACGCTATAACTGTTAGTATATTTGCTCCGATTCCGCTTAGGTAAACAATAACCTGGTCTCTACCTGGCTTTTTAAAGTTATATTCATTTATTGGTACGTGTTTTGTCCAACCAATACGGGAAACGAAGAACAGTGCAAGTCCTAGAATATCCACGTGTTTTAAGGGATTTAACGTAAGATATCCATCGGCTTTTGCAGTCAAGTCACCCATTTTATTTGCAACAAGTGCTTGAAAATAATTATGTACAGTTGCAGCTAATAGATAGGCAATGGCATAAAAAACATAAGAAACAACTATTAAGAGTGTAATCATTGTTATTGATTTTAGCGTTATATTGATGTATTATAACAGAGCTATTTGTAAATTAATATTTTTATTTTGATGAGTAAGGTTTGTGAAATCTGTGGCAAGGGAGTTGTGCACGGAAATAATATTCGACACAAACACGCAGGTAAGTGGGAAAGAAAGGCTCCTAAAACGAAGCGAATTTGGAAACCTAACTTGCGAGCCGTCAGTTTAGAAGTCGATGGTGTAAAAAAGAGCGTTAAGGTTTGTATGAAGTGCCACAAGAAAATTAGCAAAGTCGGCGTTTAAGTTCCCATTAGTATGTGTTACAATTGCACGAGGAATAAGCTATTTGATTATTTATGTTTGATTCTTTCTGGAGTTTAGTCACATATGATATAGGAATTGATCTGGGGACCACTAATAGTTGGGTTTATGTTAAAGGTAAGGGAATCGTTTTAAATGAACCTTCAGTTGTGGCAATAAATACCAGGAATAAACAGGTTTTAGCTGTTGGGCGTGACGCGAAAAAAATGCTCGGACGAACTCCTTCAAGTGTTTCGGCCATTCGACCATTGCGAGATGGAGTAATTTCGGATTTCGATATAACCCATGCAATGATTCGGTACTTTATTAGAAAAGTTCACGGAATGTCTAGTAGGTTTATTAAAATTCCAAGACCACGTGTAGTTGTGGGTGTTCCCTCATCTGTTACCGAGGTTGAACGTCAGGCTGTTGTTGATGCCGCTAAATATGCCGGAGCGCGTGAAGTTTATGTTGTTGAAGAACCGATGGCTGCAGCAATTGGCTGTAAGTTGCCCGTGCAAGACGCCTGTGGTTCAATGATAATAGACATAGGGGGAGGTACTTCCGATATAGCAATAATTTCACTTGGTTCAATTGTTGTAGACAAAACAATACGTGTTGCCGGTGATGAAATGGATGAAAATGTTACCGATTACGTAAGACAGAAATACAACCTTTTAATAGGCATGCGAACTGCAGAAGAGGTTAAAATAAAGATAGGATCTGCGTATCCCCTTAAAGAAGAAAAATCCGTAACAATCCAGGGTCGTGATCTTATGACAGGACTTCCCAAGTCGGTTGAGGTTAATAGTGTTGAAATCCGTGAGGCAATAATGTCGTCAATAAAAATCATATCAGATGCTGCACATGATGCAATTGAAGCGGCTCCTCCAGAACTTGTGTCTGACCTTTATGCAAACGGAATCGTTTTAACTGGTGGGGGCTCACTTTTGGAAGGGTTCGATAAGTTTTTCTCTGAATACTTACACATTCCCGTTAGGATACCGGAAAGTCCTATGACGTCTGTGGTTGATGGAACAGCAGTAATGCTTGATGATCTCGAACTTTTAAGAAAGGCCCAGGATTCATGGGCCGACGTTATTTAGTAGAATTTACGAAGTGTCAGAAAAATCGAAAGACACCACAATTTCATATCTTTTGGCTGTTATCTTTGCAGGAGTTTTGGTCGTCTTTGCCGATATTAACGGATATCTAAGTTCTGTTCATGATTTTGCAAGTCAATTTGTTGTTCCTGTCGAAACTGAGCTTAATAATATTGGTAAAACGATTGGGTCAATAGGAAATTCTATTGTTTATTGGATTGGGTTAAAGGAAGAAAATATAAAATGTCGTAACGAATTATCTGAACTTAAGGCAAAAACTGCACTTTTGGAAGATATAATTGAGGAGAATCAGGAACTTAAATCGCAGATTGGTTCCTTTTCACGTAGTGCAGTTCAAACGACACAGGCTAGAATTGTTAAGTATGGGCCAAATGTGCTTGGATGGGGGTTAAAACTTGATAAAGGAACTGCCGATGGTGTGTCAAATGGAAATGTGGTCGTTTACGGAAATAATTTGATTGGATATATTCAAGATGCGGATGCATATACATCAAATGTTGAATTAGTAAATAGCTCGACAAGTAATTTGTATTCCGAGGTTCAGCGGAGTAGGAAAGTTGGAATTGTTCGAGGGAAAAAGGATGGTTTATTTATTGAAGAACTCTTGCCGTCAGATTCAATTGGAATAGGTGATGTAATAATTGTTTGGGATGAAAAACTTTCCATAACTTTGATTGTGGGTGAGGTTATCCGAGTAATTGATGATCCAACGGCTACTACTAAAAGTGCCGAAATCGAACAATATGTCACAATTGACGATCTGGAATACGTATATATTTTAGAAAGAAGATAATGTTTACAAAATATTGGACAATACGATTCTTGGGGTTATGGGTGCTGTTGTGGATTCTTAATGCTATCGGGCTTAAGGCTATTTCACCACTTTTTGTTCTGACAGTTGTTTTAATGCTTGTTGACGACAATGCGTTTCATAAACAGGCAATAGGGATTTTATTATTACTCTCGTTTTTTGAAGATCTTTTGTTTTCATATTATTTTGGAACTCATTTCCTGGCACTTGGTACTTTACTATTAATAATTGAAGGTTTAAGAAGTCTTTTATCTATAAACGATATACTTAAAACTGTGGTTTTCGGAGTATTCGGCTATGCAGTTTTTTTTATAATTATAAGGATAGTTTATGTTATTTCCGGAGTAAGTATGATGTCATTTTTCGAGTTAACCTGGGGTTGGTATAATGTTATTGCCGTAACCTTGTTATATTTTGTTATTGTTGGTCTAAAGGATGCTTTAACAAGAAAACTAAAAATATGAAACGATTAAGTAGAAAATCTGTTACGTCTCCGTTCCAGAGGAGAATAAAGTGGTTTGATACGTTTACGGGGGCAGAGGAAGAAGAAGTATTGCCACATAAAAGCCATGTAATCAATCTTTTTATAGGTACACTTTTTGTTGTTTTCGTCTTTTCGTATATCTTTTGGGGTCTTATAGATTTACAGATTGTTCATGGTGCTAGTCTGAGAGAGCGATCTGTTACAAATCATTTGACCTACGAACCTATTGACTCTGATCGGGGAATAATTTATGACGTCAATGGTGTTAAGTTGGTAGAGAATGTTAATGGTTATAAGCTTGTTGTTAAAACCTCTGTAGGGATAAGTATTGTCGCCGGTGAACTTGACGCGCTTTCCGGCGTTTCCGGTATAGGAGTTGACGACTTGACGGCCAAGTACACTGAAGCTTATGAAAATAATCCGTTGGTTGATATTGTTCTAGTTGAGAACTGTCCGAGAGAGCTTGTATTAAAGTTTAAGGCTATTCAGAATCGGTTTGAATATATATCTCTTGTCGAAACTAAATATAGGAATTATTTAGGGACAATTGCAACTTCTCATGTAATCGGATATACCGGAGAGGCGTCTGATTTTGATATAGAACGCAATAACATTATTATACCAGGGGATATTGTTGGAAAAGAAGGTATAGAATACAGCTATGACAGTATTCTAAGAGGTGTAAAAGGGCAAAAAATAATAGAGGTTGATGCTTTGAATAATCCTGTATCAAGCGAGTTTAGAGAGTTAACAAATCCAATAGAAGGGGCTTCGCTTTATTTATCACTAGATATTGTAATTCAGGAAAAGGCGTATGAACTTTTGCAACAATATGTTCCCAAATATGAAGGAACTGCAGGTGTAATTATTCTTCAAAATGTAAATTCAGGAAAAATTATCGCATTAACGAATTATCCGGGATATGATAATAATCTCTTTGTAGGGGGAATAAGTGAATCGGAGTTACCGGCCTATCAAGAATTAATTACCAACCCTGCCGCGCCGCTTTTAAACAGAGCAATTGCAGGGGCACAACCACCCGGATCAACATTCAAAATATTAATGGCGCAGATTCTCTTACACACAGGGGCAATAACCCCAAATACAATAATAAATAGTACTGGTGTAACTTATATTGGTGAAGATAAATTGCCTATTCAGGAATATCATGGGCATGTTTATGGTCCTCTGAACGTTGTTTCCGGAATCTGTAAATCAAGTAACATCTTTTTTTGTAGGGGATTTATTGACTCGGATTTGAGTATCAATGAGCTTGATAATTATTTAGTTAGATACGGTATCGGATCTAAGACGGGTATTGATCTTCCCGGGGAATCAAAAGGAGTATTACCATCGCCTGAAAATAAGGCAATTCAAGCAGAATACGCAACGTGGCTTGATCCTTACTGGTATCTAGGAGATTCATGCGTTACCGCATTTGGTCAAGGAATAACACTTGTAACGCCTATTCAGCTGCTTGGTGTTTCTACATATATCGCTAATGGAGGAATTCTTTGGCAGCCAACCATTGTAGATAAGATTGTGTATCCAAGTGGTGAAGCGAAAGAAAATTTTGCAGAAATTCGTGATAGGGATATTGTTTCTAAAAGTGTATTAGATTATGTAAGGCAGGGTATGGAGTGTACGGCAAATACCGGGGGCGGTGTAATTGTTCCGTTTTTTAATTCTGAGGTTAGGGTTGCCGCAAAAACAGGAACTGCGGAATTCGGTCTTATAAACGAAAAGGGGTATTATGAGCATACGCACGCCTGGGTTACCGGGTATTTTCCTGCGGAAAATCCGCAATATAGTTTCGTTGTCTTCATAGAGGATGGGGGGGAGAGTAATAATGCAGCAACTGTTATGCGAGAGCTTATAGATTTTATGTTGGATCTTGGATATATTAAAAAGTAAGTCACCTCTGATAAAGTCATTTTAAACAATTAGCCTGTCAGTTATTTGGTCAATCAATTTGTCCCGGATATAACTCGTCATAACGTCAACTTTTATTAATTTCCTGTTAAGAATTTATAGCAATTTATCGTTTAAACTGTAGTTAGCTTTTGTAAAGTGCGCGCTTATCACTAGCAGAATTAATGTAATTTTCTTTATACTTACAATGGCTAAAAAACAAGAATGGGACGCTAGATCTACTCCTTTATGGAAGACGGTAAAAGCTTTCGTGGTTGACATTTACAGAATAACCAATGATGGTTATTTTGATAGTGAGCCAATATCAAGAACAAATCTTAGGCAATCTTCGTTAACATTATTGGGTAATGTTTCGCAAGGACTCGAAGCCCCGAATCCAGGAGGCTCAACATATTATTTTAGAATTGCATATAATAGCGCCGTAAGATTACATGCACTATTGACGATTCAGGAGGATTTAGGCTCGATAGAAAAGGAGAAACTTGATGATCTAACTGCAAGATTGATGGATATAAAAGTACAGGTTTCCAAGTTGGAGTTTTCCATAAAAAAGAAACGAAAAGGTGTGTCGTCAAAACCCAAGAAATAATAACGTTTCCGGGGTGGTTTCTTACTTGTCTAGTCTACCAGATGTAGGCAATCGACTGATTTGCAAGCTCCTTGAAAATGAACTTTTGTGGACTGACTCACTTTCCGAATGTGTCGATAGGCTGAAAGCTGTTACTGAGAAAGACTTTGGGGTTGTACATCTTGCCGGAATACTGAGTATAAAAAATTCTGTCCGAAATCCAAAATCGTTTGAAATCGAAGTTCGGAAGAGGGTTTCACTTAACCAAGCCTGTGGCTTGTGGTTATGGGGTGATTGTAGATCGGAATACGACCTTTTCAAACAGGCGTTTTGGGGTATTGGAAACAAGAAATTAATGTGTCAGAGGGGAAAGGTTGGTATAGTTGGAACTAGAAAGTCCACTACCTATGGAGCTCTGGTGGTGAAGGAGCTTGTAAGTCGTCTGGTAGATGGCAAATTATCGGTATGGAGCGGATTTGCAAGTGGGATTGATATGGCCGCACATCAGGCGGCATTAAAGTTTGGAGTAAAAACGGTAGCTGTCGCACCCTTTCTTGTGACAGCTCCACCCCATACACAGCGTATTCCGATCAAGAGGATCTTAAATGCCGGTGGTGCTGTAATTTGTAATATAGAAAAGCCCGAGATAACCAAGGGACATTTTCTTGGCAGAAACACGCTTTTAAGTAAGTTGGTTGATATGTTGTTTGTGGTTGAAGCCCCATTGAAAAGTGGAACTCTACATACTGCTTCAGAGTGTATTAAGCGTAAAAAACCTGTGTTTGTTATACCGGGAAGCATTTTTTCGAAATCATCTGAAGGATGTAATAATTTGTTGACTAAGGTGGGTGTCACAATAGTACCGTCATTGAGTTTTCTTGATAAGCTTTTGGGTATTGGTCCTTTAATTGAAACGGGTGGAGTTGCACAAGAGCTTTTAATACTGATAAAATCAGGCTTTGATACTGTTACATCACTTGCAAGGGGTTTAAATTTATCTGAAAGCAAGTTGGTTAAAAAGTTGACATATTTAGAACTAAAGGGTATTTTACATGTGAATAAATTCGGGAAAGTTTTTATAAGATGAGTAAAACCGCAGGGAATCTTCTAGTTGTTGAGTCTCCCGCAAAATCAAAGACAATTGAACGGTTCTTGGGTTCAGATTACAAGGTTGTTGCCACATTAGGTCACATGAAAGATCTGCCACCCAACAAATTTGGAGTAGATATTGAAAAAGATTTTAAGCCCCAGTATGTAGTTTCAAAAGGAAAACAAAAGGTGATTACCGACTTAAAATCAAAGATTAAGAACATCAAAGGTATAGTATATCTTGCTACGGACCCTGATCGGGAAGGCGAAGCAATTGCCTGGCAGGTCGATAATATTGCAAAAAAAGAAAAGAAACAGACCAAAAGGGTAGTATTTCACGAAATCACAAAAGAAGCAGTAACCGAGGCCTTAAAAAATCCTCGAGAAGTTGACATTAACCTGGTTGATGCTCAAAAGGCAAGAAGAATTCTTGACAGAATTGTAGGGTTCGAACTATCGGAATTACTTTGGAAGAAAATAAGATATGGTCTTTCAGCCGGAAGGGTTCAGTCTGTTGCTCTTAAGTTTATTGTAGATAGAGAAAAAGAGATTCTCGCCTTTATTCCCAAGGAATTCTTTACGGTAAAGGGGCTTATTGGAAAATTGGCACTTTTACTAATGAAGGAAAATACCAGCCTAGCTAGCAGGCTTTCGGCAGAAGAAGTCGAAAAGGTTAAAAAAGACCTAAAGGGAACAAAAACAGGAATTGTAAAAAGTGTTGTAACCAAACAAAGGGAATTTAGTGCTCCTCCTCCTTATACAACGGCACTTTTACAGCAGGACGCAAATAGAAAATTAGGATTTAGTGCAAGTAGAACCATGGGAATTGCCCAAAAACTGTATCAGGGGGTGCAGATAAAAGGCGAGGCGTTAGGACTTATTACATACATGAGAACTGATTCATTTACGCTTTCCCAAAAAGCGATAAAAGAAATAAGAAATACGGTGACCAAACGGTTTGGTGAAAAGTATCTAAGTGAGAAAATAAACGTGTTTAAGAAGAAATCGAAGGTTGCACAGGAGGCTCACGAAGCAATAAGACCAACACACCTTGATCTGGATCCTGAGAAGATAAAAGATAGCTTGGCTCCGGAAGAATATAAACTGTATAGATTAATATATAACAGAGCTCTAATGACTCAGATGAAACAAGTTTCGATAACTGAGACTGTCCTTAAGGTTTTGGTTAAGGAGAAATACATATTTGGAGCCGTTGCAAAATCATTAGTTTTCGATGGGTTTGCAGTTCTTGATAAAGGTTATTTAAGTCTTTATGTTGGAAACGAGGGAAATAGTCCTGATTTAAGTTTCGCAAAGGAAGGTGAGAAAATTACTTTCGACAAGTATGAATTTGAAAAAGGTGAGACTAAGCCCAAAGCAAGGTATACAGAAGCTACATTAATTAAACGGCTTGAAAAAGAAGGGGTTGGTAGGCCATCTACATATGCAACAATAATAAAAACCATAATAGACAGAACATACGTTGAAAAGCAAAGGGGGAAATTGCATCCAACTGATATGGGTATTGTTGTTTCGGACTTTCTGACAAAATTCTTCACAGAAGTTGTAGATTCAAAGTTTACTGCCCAAATGGAAGATGAACTAGATGATATTGCAAACGGTGACAAGGATCGGGTATCTGTACTTAAAGAATATTACAAACCGTTCCATAAGAAGATTGAATCCGGCCACATGAAGATAAAAAAAGAAGATGTAGTCGTTTTGGAGGAGAGTAAAGAGAAGTGTCCCGTTTGTGGGGGACCAATGGTTGTTAAAATTGGTAGAAATGGTAAATTCCTAAGCTGTAAAAAGTTTCCTGAATGTAAGGGAATTCTTTCTTTGGAAGAGCAAAAGCTCGATATGGAAAAATATGAAGACCCTGGTAAATGTAAAAGTTGTAAAGGAGACTTGGTTCTTAAAACCGGCAAGTATGGAAAATTCTGGGCTTGTGAAAATTATCCGAAATGTAAAGAAACCGTTCCCCTTATTTTAAGAGAAAGATGTCCCGAATGTGGTAGCAATCTTGTTGAACGTAAGGGTAAGTGGGGTAGGACCTTTATTGGATGTAGCGGTTACCCTAAGTGCAAGTATATTAAAAAAGACAAGTAACCACATAAATCCCAAACCGCTGTAAGCTTTGACGCTAGTTCAGCTTTGTATTTATAGCCTGTATATATTTTGTTAAGTTGTGTATATATTTTAGAATGAAACCAAGAGATAAAATTAAAGTCCTGGGGGTAAGATCTCTTTCTGACAAAGAACTTTTGGCTGTTATTTTAGGTAGTGGAAGTAAAAAAAGGTCAGTATATTCTTTGGCTAGACAGATCTCACAAATAATTAATAATGGAGATTCCAGTGCAGAATGGTTATATAAGAGAATTTGTAGAATTAAAGGGATTGGTGATGCAAAGGCACTTTCCGTTATTTCCGCTGTTGAGTTGGGTAAGCGATTGTTTCAGAATCCCAGAGCTCAAATTAACTGTACAAAAGATGTTTGGTTGCTCACGAAAGATATTGGAAGTAAAAGACAGGAGTGTGTTTTTGTGATTTACTTAGACTCAAGGAAGCAGTTTATTGCAAAGCGGGAAATTGCTTTGGGGTGTACAAACTGTGCGGCAATAGATGTGAAGCTAATTTTATTCTGGGCTTTTAGGCTTTCTGCTTTTGCCTTTGTCCTGGTTCATAATCATCCTTCGGGAGAATGTAAGCCTAGTAAGGAGGATTATCTAACTACGGAAAAGGTAAGGGAGGTTGCATTTCTACTTGAGTTGGACTTTTGTGACCATGTGATTGTTACGAAGTGGGATTACAGAAGTATAATTTGAGTTCGGAAAGGACCGTGCCATGGGCAGATCTCTTTCCTTCTGTATTTTGGTTTTACCAAAACACTAGAACGGAGAGGACAGGATTTTGCACTTTGTGCAAGACGCGCTTTTATTTCATTTATGGTGCGTTTCGTCCCTTTCCGCCGTTGGCGGAACAGGTTCTCACCGTTTTTGTCCGTTGCTGGTTGACCCCATCTTCGCTGGGATCATTCAGCAACGGAGAGGACAGGATTCGAACCTGCGGTACCCAAAAAATGAGTACGGCGGTTTAGCAAACCGCTGCTTTCGACCACTCAGCCACCTCTCCACAAAACTTCAGCAAGAGGCGTATCTGCCTATGGCAAGGCAGCCACCTCTCCACAAAACTCCAGCAAGAGGCGCATCTGCCTATGGCAAGGCAGCCACCTCTCCACAAAACTCCAACCAGATGCAGATCTGCCTAGTGCACGACCAGCAAAGTTTCCAGTTTAGTTAAGAGTGCCTAATATTACCATAATGTTGTTACTTCATAAAGAGTTTAAAGATATCGCAAGATTTGGTAATTAATTGATTGCTAACTAACGTTTTATTGAGATTATTTTCTAAATAGATAATAACTGGGTTTTGCCGTATTTAAGAACAATCATCAAATGGTGGTAAATCTGCGCCCATGGGTTCCGTCTGTGTTTTATATGTACCTACATTGGCATACGCTTGTTCTGCTGAAGTATCTGATAAAAAGAAAATGCCCTTTCCTATCTTGTCGCCAAGTTTAATTACAATATCAAAGATGCCTGCATTAAAGATCTCTAAGGTAATTATGCTGTCTTTGTGCCCAGGATGGATAAGGGTTGCGCTTTGGTGGATTGACAAACCGAGTCTTGCGGTAGTGGTTCTTCCGTCTATCAACATTGCAATATTCTGAGCAAGTGTTATTTTCTCAAGCGTTTGAGCAAGAATGAATTCCTTGGGCTTTATTGTATATGGGCTGTCTGTTATATCTATTCTCTCGTATTCCGGATCTTTACCTCCCGAAAGTGTTGCTATCTGATTGGACTTGGGGATAAGGATTATTGGTCCGAGAGAAAAGTAATAGGCACTAGGTCCAATATTTTTGTTATTGAATGGATCGATTTTGATATTTCCGGCGGCTATATATTCCTTTATTTTTTGATCTACTAAAAGTCCCATTTTTTCTAATTAAAATTTGTTACAATTTCTTTGATTAAGTCAGCTTGATTTTTACCTCCCCAGACTATAAAACGTAATCCAGGTTCCACTTCGTATCCATATACAATTTCATCAAGGATCATGGGAGTTCCATAAAAATCTATTTCAGCTTGGTACTCGCTTGTTATAACAATTTTATCTCCAACAGAAGTAGTAGAAAAATTAGAGAATGTAAAAACTTGATTTGCGGAATGACCCTGAATTGCACATTCGAGTGTGCTTAGTCCAAGCTCTTCCGAACAATTGATCATATCACTTTCAGGCGTATCATCAATAACAACGATAATGGATTCTTCGGGGTTATCATTAAGCGAAAGAATTATAAAACAGATACCTTTTTCCGGAGAAGATTCACTTCCATTAAAGTGTGAACTTGTTAGATCTAGGTCATTAGGAATGGTTATTGTGCCACCACATTCTGTTTCAATAGATTTGAGTTCACCTGTTTTGGGTTCCACGTTATTTGTATCACGTTCCGTTTGAGACTCAGTGCTGTCATTATTTTCATCTGTAGTAGTGTTATTTGTTCTCCAGAAATCCCCTTTAACAAAGATATAAATAATAAATCCTAACAGAGTAAGTGAGATAATTGTAATGCTTACGTATATAAAAATTGGCTTTATTCTTTGTGTGTTGATTGTCATCTTTTTTAATAATATATTATTTATTAATTTAGTATACGAGATATTGCAGAAAAAGGGAATTAACATTGTAGAGACCTTGGGGATTGGTTATAATTGGTTGTTAAATTTTCATGTATTTAAATGGTAAAAGTTTTAGGTCACAAATCACCGGATACCGATTCAATTTGCTCTGCAATAGTTTTTTCCTGGGTTCTAAAGCAACAAGGAATAGATGCAAAACCCTTTCGACTAGGGGGTATAAACAGAGAAACAAGTTTTGTTCTTGAGAAATTTGGAGTCGAGATTCCCGAGCTTTTGGAATCATTGTCATCGAACGATGAAGTTGCACTGGTTGATACCACAAACCCAGAAGAGCTTTTAGATCTTGGTGAGTCTACGATTACTCATGTAGTTGACCATCACAAACTTGGAGGACTGGTTACATCGACTCCCTTGAGTGTAACAATTCGACCGTTTGCCTCGACAGCAACGGTGATTTTTAAAGAATATATAAAAGATACTAAGAGTATTCCGGATGATATATTAGGCTTGATTTTGGCTTGTATAATTTCTGACACTTTAATGTTTAGAAGTCCAACGACTACAACTACTGACAGGGAACTTGCTGAAACAATTGCTAAAAAAATTAATACGAGTATTGAGTCATTAGCCGATGAGATGTTTACTCGAAAGTCCGACCTTAGCGGGTTTTCCGCCAGAGATGTTTTGCTTTTTGATAGCAAAATTTTTGAGCTTAACATAGGTAACACAAGGGTTTCCGTTGTTGAAACAACAAAACCTGAAAATGCCCTTGTAATGAAAGCTGAGCTTAAATTGGCTGCAGATGAGCTAAAAAGGGAAGAAAATCTAGATGAGATACTTCTTTTCGTTGTTGATATTCTTAAAGAGGAAGCCACGTTTATCGCTTTTTCTGAAAATGCCCAGAAGGAAATTACCAAAACTTTTGGAGCCAAATTTGATGATGATACTGCGGTTTTGCCGGGAATTGTCTCCAGAAAGAAGCAGATAATTCCAAAGTTATCGTAATTGGATTACACGACCGTAAGTTGCCTTGAGGTTTATTAACCTGTAAAATACTGTATTATCCAGAGGTGGCAGAGTGGTCAATTGCTCCGGACTGTAAATCCGGCGTCGTGAGACTTCGCAGGTTCGAATCCTGCCCTCTGGAAATTAAATAGGGAGGATGAGAACCTGTTCCGCCGACGGCGGAAAGGTACGGAACGCACCATAAATGAAATAAAAGCGCGTCTTGCACAAAGTGCAAAATCCTGCCCTCTGGAAATTAAATAGGTCAGGTATGGTATAATCATCTTTAATAAGTCTTTAAGTATCAAGGGTAGACACTGTCTGAGGATACTGACAACAATTTTTTCGCGGGGTAGAGCAGTGGCAGCTCGCTAGGCTCATAACCTGGAGGCCGTCGGTTCGAATCCGACCCCCGCAATTTTCCATTTTTGGTTGAGTCAGATTCGAACCTCTGTTTCTGTTCATCCCGATTGCCATCGGGAATAAGCTATAGCTCGCAAGTGGAGGCGAGCTCGGATCCGACCCCCGCAATTTTCCATTTTTGGTTGAGTCAGATTCGAACCTCTGTTTCTGTTCATCCCGATTGCCATCGGGAATAAGCCATAGCTCGCAAGTGGAGGCGAGCTCGAATTCCGATACGCTCTTATAGAGCTATCGCGAATCCTCGAAGTCGATGAATCGACATTCGGGATCCGACCCCCGCAATATTTCATTCATTGACTGTTTAACCTTCCCCTGCTATATTACGCTCACATAAACTGATAACATCAAAACGCAAAATGAGAGTCTTAGTAATAAATCCTGGTTCGACATCAACAAAGTTGGCAGTGTTTGATGATGAAGAACTTTTCCTTTCCGATAAAATAGATTATTCCGAAAATAAGGAATTCATTGAAAAATATTCAACGAGTACCAATATATTTGATCAGCTCGATGATCGTAGAACTGATGTAAAAACATTTTTGAAATTAAATGATATTACAGAGCTTGATGCTATTGTGGGGCGTGGTGGAATGATGCAACCTGTTAAGCCCGGAACCTATCGTATTTCCCACAAGATGATGGAAGATCTGTGTGAACGTCCGCTGGCTGATCATGCTTCCAATCTTGGTGCAGAACTTGCATATGAAATTGCAAAAGAGTTTAGTATTGAAGAAGCTGCTTTTATTGTTGATCCGGTTACCGCTGACGAAATGCTTGATCATAATAGATTTACTGGTCTGCCCCAAATTAGAAGGTATGCTGCTTGGCACGCATTGAATCAACGTGCAATTGCAAGAAGATATGCAGCAGATATGGGTAAAAAAGTTTCAGATATTAATCTTATTGTTGCGCATATTGGTGGAGGAGCTTCGTTTGGTGCACATAAAAAGGGAAGAGTAGTTAACGTTACAAACGCTTTGTCGGGTGAAGGAGGATTTACTCCCGAACGTGCTGGAGCTTTACCGGCACAGGGGGTTATTGAACTGTGTTTCTCGGGGGAGTTTACAAAGGAAGAGCTATTAAAAATGATTGCAGGTAATGGTGGTTTGTATGCACACACAGGAGATAAACATGTAGAAAACTTTTCCAGGAAGTTCGATAAGTTAAGTCAGCCTCATAAGGATGTATTTGTTGCAATGCTTAAAAGTATTACTCGAACAATTTGTTCATTGATTCCGGACTTTGATGGTGAGCCGGTTGATCAGGTCTTAATTACGGGTGGTGTAGCAAATGAGACGTTTGTAATGGAATTTATTAGAAAAGACCTTTCGGCGATTGGGCTTGGGGTTACTGTTTATCCTTCCGAACTTGAACTTGGAGCAATGCGTGATGGTGCATTAAGAGTCCTTAGGGGTGAAGAAACCGCGCTTAGCTATTAAAAGCTAGCGTTATTGATAATAACTATCAACCCAAAACTATTCTTTTAAGCAGGTAATTTGTGTAAGATGATAGAGCTTTTTGTTTAAGTATTCATTTATTTTTCGGGTGGCATTTTCTGTTACCAATCTCCAATAAGATGCAAGGCCATCTTCGTCTACTTTCTTTATATCAAAGTCAATTTTTAATGGACCGGGAAGTAGATATCTAGGAAGTTGTGACTTAATCTCCTCTATTATCTCGTTTATTTTGCTGTTTTTAGATCCCTTCCTATATTCGGCAAGATCGAAGGTATCTATTATTAGGTCTTTAGGATGCATATTATAACTCTATGTAACTAATCACATGGGTCATTGTAGCAGATACATTTTTCAATGTGAAGCATCCACAACAACAAATTGTGTTATGTTAGTGTGTCATATCTTAAAATTTTTATTACTATCGGACTTAAAACTTAGTCTTGACAACGGTTTTTTTTGTAGTATAATTTGTTGCTTAATATAAAATGTTAACATAAAGTGTCATGGCTGATATAAAACAGATAAGAAGTTTCCTGCTAAACGAATTTGGACTTTCCGATACAGAAACAGTTATTTACCTTGGTCTCTTGCAAAAAGGTATTAGCACTGTTTTAGAGATTTCCAGGTACACTGGTGTAAACCGTGCGACAGTACATTTAAACATCGAGAACCTTAGGCAGAAGGGGCTTGTAACTCAAACCAAACAGGGTAGAGGAAAGCGAAGACAGATAATTGCAGAACCCCCTGAGCGATTGGGTGATATTTTAGCGCAAAGAAGGTTAGAACTTGAAACTACTAAAAAGAATTATGACACCATGCTTTCCGATCTTAAAGCCTTAATTCCAAGGGTTGATGAGAATACAAGTGCGGAGATCAAGTATTATGAGGGAAATCAAGAGGTTAGTTATATTTACGACGAGGCATTGAAGGCTAATGAATTTAGAGCGTACGTAAACGCAAGTGAGCTGGCTAAATACTTTCCTGCAAATGTTCCAGACTTCCTTGAAAGGCATAAGGCTAGAACGGAAATGCAAATTTGGGAAATTATGGAAATGACTCCGGAGTCAATAGAATATGCAAAGAAAATGCCGAAAGAACGATATTTCTATAAATTTATTCCAAAAGGTACAAGTCTTTCGGTAATTGATTATATGATTTTTGACAGTAAGGTCGCAATTGTTAACCTTGATCGAAATACTAGTGGACTAATAATTCAGAATCATAATTTATATGAAAACGCAAAAGAGGTCTTCAAATTAATGTGGGGTATGTTACCTGAACCGTAGAGTTATTTTCTCTGGGAATAATTTGTTGCCCAATACATTTGTTGTAACTTTATGGGCTTGAATTTCCTTTTAAAGCTGTGAATACCTTCATCTTCTGACCCGCCAGTATTTAAGAATTGTGTTTTGCAGGTTTCAAACAAATGAAAGTAAATAAAATCAGCGAGATAAGGAACATTTTTTCTGAGCGTTATTAGTACGTAAAGAAATGAATTTTTATTATTAAATTTCTCCAGTATGTAGTATCCTTCGGGTTTTCCGTTTAGATAGACTATTCTCTTCTCTATTCTCTTGTTATGCGGACTTGAGAAAATTGGGTTGTAATAGTCAAATTTGGAAGAGAGATTTATCTTTTTAAGAGGGTAATGATTCTGAAAGAAAGTTGTCGTTAGTTTCCAAGCGGTCTTTTCAAAGTTTCTGTCAGATATTTCTATTTGGTACTCGTCTTTAATTTGCACTGACTTTTTGAAACTTTTTTTAATATTTCTTCTTCTGGATGCGTTGTTTAGTTCTTTTAATGTTTCTGGAATTTCATATATCATCTCAGGGAATGTGTCATCTTCTGAATGGGCGGAAGTATGCCATGGGTGTTTTTTTGTCCCTTTAAAACCGTATGATACCAATTCGGTAAACTGATATTTAGAGATTTTCTTTATAAATGTAAAAATTCCATATTTTTTGAGTACTTCATCAGAAAAATCTTTAATTATTGGTAAGATTCCTGGACCCATAGGTCGTATCCAATAAAAAACTAATTCAGATTCATTTCCTATTTTGGGATATATAATTACAACTGAAAGGTTTTTACCGTCGTAGAATTTGTACCCGAGATTGTTTGGTCCTATACCATAAACTCCTTGAGTAACATAAATCCACGAGTTTCCGTAAGAAGTTTGGGTCTTTTTAAAGAACTTCTCAAATAGAGGTATATCACTTTTAGAAATTGGGCTTATCTCCGAATGCTTGCCAGCAATTTTCTGTAAGATCTTGTTTGCTTTAGAAAGATCTACCATCTTGTTACATTACCTTTAAATGATTTGATCGTGTGGACACTGATTATATTTCTTTTTGGAAAATTTGTACACTATTGGCTAATAATGTACTACCTATAATAGCTTCCATAGGGTCTGATGAAATAAAATAAAACTTTGAGCTATGGTCTCCGATCGAATAACAATTGCCTTTGGATTGATCTTGTTCAAACAAACTACGGCAAGTGAGTAAACTGAATTTGCCAGAAGTATTTCCTTGTATAGGGATTTTACATTATTTTTTCCATTAAAAACCTCTGCTTTAAACGTTTCTGAGACATGTACAAATTTTTCGATTATTGCGTTTACAGTACTTCTATTAATCCTTGTGATTCTTGCAATCTTGAGTATAGAGGTGTCAGGATTAGAGTTAAGGTGTAAGAAAACGTTACATTCATTATCTGTGAAATTAAACAAGTTTTTTAGCCGTCTTGATAAATTGGCTGATTCATTCATTATGAGGATAGATTCTAAAAATTATCGTCTGTAGGTAACATATCCCATAGGAGGCTAAAAATAGTTTCTGCCATGCTAAGAATTATTGAATTACGAGTAAGCATCCCGACGAGTGTTTCTTTAGAGTTTCCTGTAACTATAAATAGGTTGTCATCATAAATCAATAGATCGGTTGCAAATGGCTGGTATCTAATAAGTTTGTACGAATAGTTGTGGGATTTAATTTTCTTAATATGCTGCCTATTTAACTCAGAATCTTCAAGAATATCCATTACCTTAACCTGAGGATTTCTTTGTATGCCTTTGAAAAAAATATCAGCATTGTCGGGGAAGTATTCTATAATTTTTGAACAGCCAATAGCCTTTACAGATCTAGCTGAAAAAATCCTGAGATATTCCTTTTGAAGCGACTTGTAGTTAGTGATAATCTGGATTTTGGGATCGGGTAAGTTTTTGTCGCCCTTTTGAATTTGACGGATTTGTTTTTCAAGATTACCGATGAAATTGTTGATCTTCTTAAGCTCTGACTGTTTTTTCTTAATGATAGGTTGGATATTTGAAGGGGGTAGTGGCTTAACGTTTGTGCTGTTACCTTTATTAAGATGACCGACTTCAATAAGCTTATTTTTCTCGAGTTCCGAAAGATACTTATAAAGGGTTGTACGGTTAATACTGGTTCTTAAAGAAAGACTGTGGACATTGGTGCTTCCGTTTTTAATAAGGTCAAGGTAAACGCTTATTGCACCGTTGTTTATTCCGATAGATTCAGATAAAGAGTCTAAATTCATACCTCTTGTTACTAATTCAAAATTTGATTATTTTACCACTTTTTGTCAGATATCTGGTATAATACTCTGGCTACGTTAAAAACGACACCAGTTCGTGTCCTGTGTATGTTGGAGTGCATTCTTCACTTATCCGTAGTTCGTGTTCTAAATTTATTTTCAAAGTACTGTGAAGAACAGACTGTTTATTGGTAGTCTCGCATGGGGCACCACAGAAGACTCTTTGAAAGCTTTCTTTGAGGAAGTTGGAGAAGTTGTCGACGTAAAGATCATCACTGACAAGTTCAGTGGTAGGTCTAAGGGATTCGGATTTGTCACAATGGCAACCGATGAACTTGCCGAAAAGGCAGTTGCCGAACTCGACGGTAAGGAGCTTGACGGACGCGCCATCAAGGTTGCGTTAGCCAAGCCTCGTGAAGATCGTGAGGAAAGGTAAGTAATAAAAGGGGTCGGGGTTAAAACTTTTTTGTTTTGGCTCCGCCCCTTTTTTGTTTGGGTTTTGTAATCTCGGGTGATTATTCCGAATATATAGGTGATTGAAAATCTTCTCAATTTTAATGAGGTAAGGGTAAAGCGGCAGCTGCTGCCATTTCTTTTGGTTTTGTTGGCGGGCGTACGGATTCGTATACCTTCATTCCAACTCTTAGTGCATTATGAAGATTACCTTCGTCAATAATTTGTTTAAATGTTTTAGCTTGTGGACCTCTATCTTGACCAAATCTTCTCCCAATGTTGTACGAAATGGCTCCCATAGCAATTGCTCCTACAGTTGCGATTATATTACAGTCTGCCGGTAATGGTGCAAGTAGTAAAAATGTACCTGTTGCGACCAGTCCTCCAATTACAAGTGGCATGATATTACGAGTTCTTACTGGGACATCTAATGATACCTGTCTAGCAATCTCTGATGCGATAATTATTTGATCAGCGTATGTGTCGGGTACTCTCACTCCTTCTGTTAGATTGGACATTGCACCCCAGACCCTTATAATTTCTTGCTGAGTGGGTAGATTAGAGATTACTTCTTTAGTATCTAGAGGTTGTCCGAATACCTCCGGCCATGTTTCTTTGTTTAGCCAAATGGGAAAAGTTTCATCTTGGGGGTTCTTAAAAAATATCCAATTTGGATCATTTTTGTCTGGTTCTAAAGTGATTAATGGCATAGAAGGTGCAAAACTGTACGTCTCAACATGTTGACGGGTAGATCCCCATACGCTCTGTGCGTCGATTGCTTTTTCAGTAGGTGTACGATCTTCCATATTTAATGTAAAAATATGTAACATAACCCATGTAAATTATATATATATATGCAATTTGTGTCAATTTTGATAAGCTTCCATCCGGATTACTTGTGACCAATTGACACCTAACTATTTTATCTTTAACGCTTCTGATATAATTACACGTTCTTTTAATAAGCACCCGTAGCTTCTGCCATAGGCAGACAGGCCGCTCCGGGTTCTAGTTGTATCTTTGTGCACCCGTAGCTCAATTGGATAGAGCATTCGCTTGCGGAGCGAGAGGTTACAGGTTCGATTCCTGTCGGGTGCGCATGTAAAGATTCAATGCCGACAGGAATCATTACATTAAATATTCTGTTCTTTGCTGCAGGTGTTCGCAAAGTGTCCACGTATCTCGTGGACTTAGCCTGCGTAAGGTATATCGCAGGCTTCCGTGTCGGGTGCGTACTAAAGCTAGGTTATCGAACCTAGTTTTAGTGTTGTGATTTCCCTTTTCGTGCTCCCTGTATTCGCACTTAGCTTTAGCCCGAGTAAGGTTAATCTCGAGCTCCTGTCGGGTACTAATAACCCTTGCACCACACCTTACACTATGCTAAAATACCTTCACCTGATTATGTCAGGTATTTGACGTTCGGGATGTTCTCAAAAAACTTTTAGAAAAAGGCTTGCAAAAGCCTAAAGAGCAGTGTAATATAACGTCGCTCTTTGAAAATTAGATAGTGGCGGGATTTTTTGTATGTTTTTAAAAATATACATGGTCTCGTTGAATTCTTTTGAATTCATTCTCCCTATTATGTAAAGTTTTCTTTACAGCTAGGGGTCAATCCTTGTTATTGAGAGTTTGATCCTGGCTCAGGGTGAACGCTGGCGGCGTGCCTTAGGTATGCAAGTCGAACGGTCTCCGATTTATCGGAGATAGTGGCAGACGGGTGAGTAATGCGTAGGAATCCACTTCCGAGATGCGTATAATCTGTCGAAAGACAGACTAATCCGCAATGGTCTCCAGGGACATAATGTTACTTGGAGTAAAGTCCCGACTTTGTCGGGATGCTTGGAAAGGAGCCTGCGTCCTATCAGCTTGTTGGTGAGGTAATGGCTCACCAAGGCTATGACGGGTAGCTGGTCTTAGAGGATGGACAGCCACACTAGCACTGAAACACGGGCTAGACTCCTACGGGAGGCAGCAATTAGGAATCTTGTACAATGGGGGAAACCCTGATACAGCGACGCCGCGTGGAGGAAGAAGGCCTTCGGGTTGTAAACTCCTTTTAAATAGGAATAAGTCCCCGACTTGTCGGGGATTGAAGGTACTATTTGAATAAGCACCTGCCAACTGCGTGCCAGAAGCATCGGTTATACGTAGGGTGCAAGCGTTACCCAATATTACTGGGCGTAAAGAGAAGCGTAGGCGTTTTTGTAAGTCGTCTGTGAAACCATAAGGCTCAACCTTACTGTTGCAGACGATACTACATTAATAGAGGAAGAGAGAGGAGAGTGGAATTTCCGGTGTAGCGGTGAAATGCGTTGATATCGGAAGGAACACCAGTGGCGAAGGCGACTCTCTGGCTCTTTCCTGACGCTCAGGCTCGAAAGCGTGGGTAGCAAAACGGATTAGATACCCGTGTAGTCCACGCCCTAAACATTGTCTGCTGGATGTCAGTTTTGAACTTTACTAGCTTTTAGCTTTTAAAACTTCAAAATTGGTGTCGAAGCTAACGCGTTAAGCAGACCGCCTGAGAAGTACGGCCGCAAGGCTAAAACTCAAAGGAATTGACGGGCTCCCGCACAAGCGGTGGAGCGCATGGCTTAATTCGATGATGAACGAAGAACCTTACCAAGGCTTGAAATCCCACCTATGTCTTGGATTAATCTCCAATTCTTAGTGGTGGTGACAGGTCCTGCATGGCTGTCGTCAGCTCGTGCCGTGAGGTGTACGGTTAAGTCCGGTAACGAGCGCAACCCATATCTCATGTTACATGTGTCTTGAGAAACTGCCCCGGTAAAACGGGGAGGAAGGGGTGGATGATGTCTGGTCAGCATTAGCCTTATGTCTTGGGCTGCACGTGCGCTACAATGGTTAGTACAATGGGTAGCTAGCTCGCAAGAGTAAGCAAATCCCTTAAAGCTAGCCTTAGTTCGGATTGAGGGCTGCAACCCGCCCTCATGAAGCTGGAATCGCTAGTAATCGTGGGTCAGCATACCACGGTGAATACGTTCTCGGGAGTTGTACACACCGCCCGGCATGCTCCGAAAGTTGAGGAGGCCTGAAGACTTTATATTAATGATAAGGTTAAGGGCATACTTAGTAATTGGAGTGAAGCCGTAACAAGGTAGCCGTAGGGGAATCTGCGGCTGGATTACCTCCTTTCTAGGAGGTTTTTAATCCCGCCACTATCTAATAGTCATAGAGAGTTCATTAAAACAAGGCAATGGGGCTGTAGTTCAGTTTGGTAGAACGCTCCCCTTGCACGGGAGAGGTCAGGGGTTCGACTCCCCTCGGCTCCATTTTTGTTTTGAGTTATTAGAAGCTATTTTTTTGAAGATTTCAGTAAGTCTTCGAAACAGGTGGCTTTTAAAGCTTACCGATCTTTAAAAATTGAATAAGTGTGTGGTCTTTATTGTAGGAAGAGTAGAAAAACAAGCTACGAGTATACAGTGGATGCCTTGGTGTAAGAAGCCGATGAAAGACGTGGTAGTCTGCGTTAAGCTCTGAGAAGCTGACAACAAGCGTTATACTCAGAGATATCTGAATGGGGTAACCCACTCCGATTTTATCGGAGAATCCTTAACTGAATTCATA
The DNA here is from genome assembly GCA_016927995.1 of Candidatus Dojkabacteria bacterium. Classification (NCBI taxonomy): domain Bacteria; species Candidatus Dojkabacteria bacterium. The sequence continues at coordinate 34,929 of JAFGLO010000006.1, read as the reverse complement.
GGTTTAAGGAAGGGAACGTGGTGAAGTGAATCATCTCAGTAACCACAGGAAAAGAAAACGAATTTTAACTTTACTTTGCACTTGTGCTTAGTATTGTTGTGATTCCCTGAGTAGTGGCGAGCGAAAAGGGAAAAGCCTAAACCAGTATTGTGTAAGGATGATACAAAGTGTGATTCGCGTTGCGATGATCGCGGAGTTGAACCCGTACATTGTAGTGCGTGCAGTACTGGGGTTGTAGGGTATAGGTAGATAAAGCTACAAATTTATCTAGAGAGTCAGAAAGTCTTTTTTTATAAGAAAGTGTTGGAATACACTGCCATAGAGGGTGAAAGCCCCGTATTTTACGGAAAAGGACCTCTCTTACTATATCCCTAAGTACCGCGGAACACGTGCAACTCTGCGGGAAGCAATCCCGGCCGAGGGATAAGGCTAAATACTTCTTGCAACCGATAGTGAACAAGTACCGTGAGGGAAAGGTGAAAAGAACCCCGGGAAGGGGAGTGAAATAGAACTGAAACTGTGTACTTACAAACAGTCGGAGTCCCGATTTATCGGGATGACGGCGTGCCTATTGAAGAATGATCCGGCGAGTTTATGTAAGATGCAAGGTTAACTCTTTTAAAAGGGGAAGCCGCAGCGAAAGCGAGTCCTAATAGGGCGTCTAGTATCTTATGTAAGACCCGAAACCGAGTGATCTACCCATGGTCAAGGTGAACCTTGCGTAAAAGCAAGGGAAGGCCCGAACTCATCAATGATGCAAAATTGTGAGATGAACTGTGGATAGCGGTAACATGCCAATCGAACTCGGTAATAGCTGGTTCTCCCCGAAACAGTTTTACGACTGGCCTCGTGTAATTAGGCGATGGGGGTAGAGCACTGATTGGGTCGTGGGGGGAGCAATCCTTACCACATTCAGTCAAACTCCGAATACCATCGTTTTTATCACGGGAGTTAGTCCTAGGGGGCAAGCTCCTATGGGCGAGAGGGAAACATCCCAGATTGATGGATAAGGTCCTTAAATGTATGCTAAGTGTCAGAGGAAGTGAATTTTCTTAGACATCCAGAAGGTTGGCTTAGAGGCAGCCATCCTTTAAAGAGTGCGTAATAGCTCACTGGCGAAGGAAATTTGCGCCAATAATTAACGGGACTAAGCATACTACCGATGCCACAACTTTCGTCTTTATGATGAAGGAGTAGGGGAGCGTTCTATTTGCAGTGAAGGTGGACCTGTGAGGGTCGCTGGAGTGGATAGAAGTGAGAATGCCGGAATGAGTAGCGAAATTCAAGGTTAAAATCCTTGACACCGTACGAGTCCTAGGTTTCCATGGCAATGTTGGTCATCCATGGGTTAGTCGGTCCTAAGCTGAAGCCTTTTTAAATGGCATAGGCGATGGGCAACAGGTCAATATTCCTGTACTACACACAACAAGTGATGGGGTGACGAAAAAGGAAAAGTTTAGCCTATTGCAGGTGTAAGAAGTGAGTTAGAGTACTTTTGGCAAATCCGGAGTATTCGATTCCCGACTTGTCGGGATGAAAACAAGCTTTGATGCAAACTCCGAGAGATCGGAGGATTAGATAGATTCTTTTTCCCAGAAAAACCTCTAAGCGTTCTTTGATTTATCAAAGGGTAACGTTGTGTGCAGCCGTACCGCAAACCGACTCTGGTGGACTAGTTGAGTATACTTAAGGTGTTCGAGTCATTCCTTGTTAAGGAACTAGGCAAATTTGCCTCGTAACTTCGGAAGAAGGGGTGCCTACTATGGTTGATTTATTCTGCTTAAGTAGGCCTCAGTGAAGAGATCAGAACGACTGGTTACCAAAACCACAAGTGCCTGCTAACTCGAAAGAGGATGTATAGGTACTGACACCTGCCCGACGCCAGTAAGTTAAGGAAGGGGGTGATTTCCGATTTATCGGGATGAGCCTTTGACTGAAGCTCTGGTGAGTGGCGGCTGTAATCCTAACGGTCCTAAGGTAGCGTAGTCCCTCGCCACTTAATTAGTGGCCTGTTTGAATGGTGTAACGATTCTGATACTGTCTCAACAAGGAGCTCGGCGAAATTGAAATAACCGTGAATATGCGGTTTACCCGCACCCGGACAAAAAGACCCCAGAAGCTTTACTGCAGCTTTGCATTGATGCAAGATTTCTAATGCGTAGGATAGGTGGGAGACTTTGAGTTTCAATCTCCGGATTGGAATGAGTCGACGGTGAAATACCACTCTTTGGTTGTTTTGTATCTAACGATTCCCTGAAAATACAGGGATTGGACAGTGCATGGTGGGCAGTTTAACTGGGATGGTTGCTTGCTAAAAAGTAACACAAGCGTACAAAGGTCTTCTCATCGCGGATGGAAATCGCGAGAAGAGTGCATTGGCATAAGAAGGCTTTACTGTAAGACTGACAGGTCGAGCAGTTGCGAAAGCAGGTCAAAGTGATCCACTGGTTGCTCTTGGTAGCGCCAGTGCTTAACGGATAACAGCTACTCTGGGGATAACAGGCTAGTCGGGCCCGACAGCTCATATAGACGGCCCGGATCGGCACCTCGATGTCGACTCGTCGCATCCTGGGGGTGGAGAAACCCCCAAGGGTTGGACTGTTCGCCCATTAAAGCGGCGCGTTAGTTGGGTTCAGACCGACGTAAGTCAGGTCGGTCTTTTTCCGGTGTGGGCGTTGGATGAATGAAGGGATTTGCTCCTAGTACGCAAGGATCGGAGTGAGGTGACCTCTAGTGTGCCAGTTGTAGACAAAGTTCTTTGCCTGCAATGCTGGGTAGCTACGTCGCTATTTGGATAAGTACTGAAAGCATATAAGTACGAAGCCACCCCTAAGATTATTCATCCTGCCCCGATTTATCGGGGGAGAGGTCTCCAGTAGACGACTGGATTGATAGGCCCTAGGTGTAAGATTCGCAAGAATTGTTCTAGGTCTAGTCCTTAGTACCAAAACGTGAAGTTCAAAGCTTGCTTTGGATCGATCGCTAGGTTCTTTGACTAGCCTATAGCCGAGGGGTACTAATAGACCGAATGTTTTTCTATTTCTTCCTGCAATAAAGGCCACACGTGTATAGTACAGGTTTTTAACCTGTTAATTACGTCATCAAACGAAAATTGGCATTTATTGCTTAGTTTTCGCCTGGTGACTGTAGCGGAGCGGTCCTACCTCTTATCATCCCGAACAGAGTCGTAAAACGCTCCAGCGCCGAAGATACTTTAGCCACGGGCTAATGGGAAAATAGGTCGTTGCCAGGACTTTTGAATATTAAACCCTCCGAAACACCGAAAGGTGCGTAGGAGGGTTTTTGCTTTATATAGGAACAGTTGGGGTTAAAAATCTCTTGGAGATTTCATCTCCTATATACTTTTCTATTCTCTGTGTAAGAATTTTTCCGTCCTTGGGATTCGCCATATATGGAAATCCAGTATAGAGAGGTTTGGGTTTAGAAACACAAAACTTTCCTAGAACCTTATATATTTTGTAGTCATATGGTATCCCTCTAATTTTATCCAGATAATACCGTATTGGCAGCAAGAGTTTTAAGATTAGGTTATTTAATGGGTTAATACGGGAAATTTGTTTGTTGTTATTAACACTTGTAACCTTCTGGGGATATTTATACATGCCTATTGACGTTTCCATATATCCTGCATGTAGATCCTCTCTTAGATCGACTCCATTAAATTTTGACTCCATTAATCCCATTTTTACTATAACTTCAAGGGTGGAAAATATGGTTATTCCGAGTTTCTGAGCAACTTTCTTTGCTTTCTTAATTGCAATTATATGATCTGGTCCACCATGTACGTTAAATAGTATAATTCGATTAAACCCTAATGTATTTAATTGATTTATTACACTCTTGAGAATCTTAAATAATGTATATTTTCCTATTCCAAAGCCCTTTTCGGTCCAGAGTGTTTGTGCACCTATTGGTATTGTAGGGTACACAAGTGGGATCAGACTATGTCTTTCAAGAAAATTTATGGCGAAATCTCGTAAACTTTCTGCCCAAAGTATATCGTTTCCTATGGGTAAGTGAGTGCCGTGAACTTCTATTGGTCCTACGGTTACAAGGACTACAGTTTTTGTTTTGTCTAATTTATCGATCTCGTCGTATGACAGGTCCTTGATCTTGAGCATGGATGTTTTGTATGTGTAATTATAATCTCTTAGATAATATTAACTTCAATCGTGAGATATTTCAACCTGGGAACGAGGGTTTTTGCTTATTTAACCAGTTCAATGGTTACGGTTATACTGCAGTTGTTTGGATCGTTTCCACTTGGTTCTCCGTCACGGCTTACTGATATTTTTACACCATTTGTATTTTGCGGTAGATCTTGCTTTATTCTAAAAATAAAGTCTGGTGAAGCACTCCTTTCGCCCGTTTGATAAACTGTATAGCCATACCCATCATTTATTCCTGAATAAGTTTCATGTTTGTGCCCGTGACCGATACCTTCTAGTATCTCTATAAAAGGAAAGTGATCAATTGCAGCACCTAGTGCACTTGTAAATGCACAAGCTCCGGAAGCGTTTAGGTTATTTGTTCCTGCCGATTGGTATCCTGCCGATTGGTCGTTAAAGTCGATAATTCCATCACGAATAAGTGCGATTTCAGTTCCTGGATGAATTGGTTGGCTTAAATTTTCAATAAATTGATTTGCTGCTGCCACTGCGTTTTCGAACCTGCCAATATAGTAGTCTTCTTGTCTGAAAGTAAGTGTAAATGTAGTTTTGCGGGGATCAAACTCTGTTTCCGGCTGATCTTTTCTTTCATCGGATTTAGGTTCCTGTAATGTCGGTTCTTTGGGGTTTTCTGGATTTTCAATTGCTGGGGTAGGGCTAACTGACTTCGGATTAGATTCTTCTTGTACTGCTAACGATATTTCCGGCTTTGTTATTCCAAGTTTCTCAAGTAAATATGCCCTTAATTCATTGATTTTTCCAATGACAGGTTGAAGAAGCTTGACACCTTCAACTGTTCTCTCTTGAATATCTTCTCTACTTATCTGGACTGGTGGATCTCCTTCTCCTGGTGTGGTTTCAATTTCTGACTTAGGGGAATCAGTGCCTGGATCTGTTACAGCGCCGGGTTGTTTAGGTTTAGTGCATGCAGCAATAGCCACTCCTGCAGCTGCCATAGTTGACAAACGTAGGAATTCTCTTCGTGATATTTTATTCATAGATTACATAGTAGCAAAATTAGCCCAAATTTTCGAGTTTTAAGTTGTTGCAGAAACCGTCCGCTAGGGTGTATAATATGGTATTTAAGTTTTTATATTTCATTTTAATGAACGAAATTTCAAGACGAGACTTTTTAATAAGTGGTGCCTTAGCCGCGGCAGGTGTTGTTGTAGCTGCGTGTACAAGGACTCCGGAAGCTACCCAACAACCACCTACACGTGATGCTACAGCTACAACCGGTCCTACAGCCACACTTTATCCACCTCAGGCCACAGAAACTTTTGCAGCTGTACCTACGACTCCAGCCACATCTGATGTCAAGGCCGGAGCTACGGCTACATCCGATGTAGTTACAGCCACACCTAAGGTTGAATCCACCAAAGAGGCAGCTACAGTTGCACCTATTGCCACAGCCCAAAATATAGAGGAGAAGGCTACTGTCGCAACAGAAACAGACAACGGGCTTGCAAAATACGACCTTATGAAAGCTTTACCTCAAGCTAATGGGGTTTTTACTCCTATTGAGTATGTTCCCAGAAGAGACAGTGATGGTAACGTAATGAAGAATGCCAATGGTTCAGAAATTGTTGATTATCGTGTAGCTTGTCTGGAGATTGGTACTAACAGGGAATATGACATGCTTGCTAATTACGGTAATCCAACGAGTGTTTGGATTGAGATTACGAAGGAAGAATGGGAGGCTGCCTCGGCCAGTGAGCCAATTTATGCCAAAATAAAAGTTGAAGATACAAACGTATCAACATCAGAAGAAGGTTCTACGGCTGATAAGTATTTTAGACATGTAGGTAAGGTTGAGGTTAAAGAGAGTAAGTACGTTATAAAAATTCACCGAATGGATATGACTTTAATAAAAGACGTTGTTGTCGAATTTGATAATGGAACGGCTGTTAGGGTAAGTACTAGTTGGAATGCTGAAAGATAGTTTTTAGAAAGTAGCAATTAACTTATGAATTGTACCAAGGCTGCGGGGGGCAAGAATACTAAAATTAAGCGTCTCGTGGCCTTGCCTTTAGTTCGTGAATATGTAATCCGTTCTATTCGTGAGTACTTCTTCGGGCAGGGCTTTACCGAAATTACCGTGCCTGTATTATCCCGCGAAGTTACTTTAGAACCCACTATTTATACATTTCAGACTACATGGGATAACGGTGAAGGTAAGAAAGAAGATTTATACATGCTTACGTCTCCTGAAACTGCCATTAAAAAGGCATTTGTGCGCGCAAATACCCCTAATTGTTTTTCAATAGGGCATAGTTTTAGAAATAAAGAGCCTGCAAGCAAGCGACATAATCCCGAATTTTTAATGCTCGAATGGTATAGAGAAAACGCTGATTACACCGTTGTTATGAAGGATTGTGAGCAGCTTGTAAAATATGTACAAAATAGGGTAGCCGAGCTAAATAACGGTAGTGATCTAAGTGGCATTAGGTTCAAGTTCAACTGGCCAATTATCACAATGGATGAGGCTTTTAAGAAATATGCAAAAATTTCCTGGCTAGAACTTGCTGATGATAAAAAAATGCAAAAATATTGCAAAACACAGGGGTACAATACAAAGGGTGCCAATTGGGAACAGTTATTTAATCAAGTATTTTTAAATAAAGTCGAGGAACGGCTACTTACCGAGCATAAACAGTTTATTTTAAGTGATTTTCCTGCAATATTATCGCCATTATGCAAACCCAAGAAAGCTGATCCCAGAATAGCAGAACGGTTTGAATTCTTTATAAATGGACTAGAACTTGGTAATGGTGCAACAGAAAACTTTAATGCAGATTTGGTAGAAGAGAATTTTAAGCGTGAGGCAGAGTATAGAAAGGCTAACAATCTCCCCAGTCACCCGTGGGATAAGGATTTTGTTGAATCATTAAGGAAATTCGGCAATAAAAAAGTTGCCGGAGTTGGGCTGGGAGTGGATAGATTAGCTATGTTACTAGCGGGCAAAGTGAACATATCGGACGTTTTGTGGTTTCCGTTAGGCTAATATTATAGCTATTTTGTTCTCCGGGCTTATAATTTCCCGATCAAAATTTCCTATTGTTGAATCGTAGGCAGTAGATGTTAACAGAGTTACGTTTTGATAATTACTGTGGCAAAATCCTTTGTATGTATTAAGATTTATTAAAGCCTGCCTCGGCTAGTTGTTACGTAATGATACGAAAATTTTTTGTGGACTTCTAAATAAAAAGTAAAATTGACCTAAAGGAGCATATGGTTTACCTGACTTTGAATATTATAGGTAAGTAGTGTTAAACTTTTCTTAATAAAGAGATATAATTAATTATGAAAATATGGGAAACACCAAAATATATTGTTGTTGATAAACCTTATGGGCTTCCTACAACATATAAAAACGAACAGGATACAGGTGATTGTCTTGTAAAGCGGATTATTAAGCTTTATCCGAAGTTGTTATCAGTTAAGGGTTATAAGGAGAGGGAAGGGGGACTTTTGTATCGACTTGATAATGAAACAACGGGAGTTGTTCTCTTTGCTAAGAGTAACGAAAATTTTAACGAATTTATTGCATTATCCCAAGAAGGAGAAATTTTTAAACGATATATAGCCCATACCGAGTTTGGAATAAATCAATGCAAAGGTAAAAACTTTGACAAAATGGATAGCATCTTTTTCAAACCCAGAGAAGTTTTAGGTGAGTATTATCCTTTAGCTTTTAATGTTAGTGCAAAAGACGTAGAACTGAGCGATACCGAATATAAAAAAGTTGACATACCTATTGGTCATAGTAAGAAAAGCATGAAGCGAATGATTCCGGTAATTGATTCTATATCAAAGTCTAGATTGCGAAATATAAATAAAGTGGTTTCATATATTAGAGATATAAATTTAAACACGTTTGATGTATTAATACAGAAAGGTTGTAGGCATCAAATAAGAGTGCATCTTGCTACCATAGGTTATCCAATAATTGGAGATAACCTATATAACAAGGAAAATAAAAATGTTATAAAACCCAAAATGATGTTACGATGCACAAGCGTCTTTTCAACTGGAAATACACACTAAATATCAAGAATTTACGTACTTTTTTAGGTCAAGGAGTTCGTGAACCTTTTCAAAACACAATCCGCTCTTAATCCACGTTTTGTCCCTACCTTGATTAATTACAAAAAGGTCTATAGTGTTATTGGGCGCCAAAAGCACAAATGCGTCACGTAGATCCAATGAGTCAAGAGCTTGATACGAACCGTTCCGATCGGTAATCCATGAGCCCGATTTGTCTATAACGACAATCTTCTCGAAACGTCCACGTCTAATAATGCGGTCAGTTTGCTTCAAGATTTCTTTTAGCTTTAATGAACCTTTAAGTACGACAACATTGCTTTGATCTGGCTTGTTTTCGACAAAAGAAGTAACGAATTTTTCACCAAAGTTGTTATACTGTTTACCTTTTGAGGGGAAGACATTAAGATAAATTTCCGGCTTGGTGTTCACCTCGATTAGACCTCCTGATTGATTGTCAAGTGGCTTACTTATATCTTCACACATTATATCTACTCCGGCAACATGGCTTCGCATAAATGCAGATATTGTTTCGCAGTAATGTCGTATTTGAGGATGTACATTGTTGGTAACGTCTTTTGTGAAGCCACCTTGGCTAACACTTGCGGCTTTTCGAACCCATACAGTCTTTCCTTTTGGTGGGATATTATCTAGCGAATAGCCCTGTTCGGTTATTACGTCCAGTAGGATATTGTCAATAAATATAGGCTTAAGTACGTTGAAAATATTCCTTTTGTCCCGAAGTGGGTTGAGATTTTCCGTTTTGATTAATTGGTTTATTGTGTGCACTCCGTCACCTTTTACGTAAGCGGGGATTCGTTCTGTAGCAATTTCGAGCTTTCCACCTAAGCAAAGAATTCTATAGTCCTTTCCAATAAGGCGTTCTTGAATAAGAACAAGTCTATCGTTTATCGGATATTTCTTAGAAGCGTAAATCTTTTTGATCTCCTTAAACTTGGAAATAGCATCAGGTTGGTCTTTTATTCCAACGTAAACCCCAATTCCGCGAGTCATATTGTAAGGTTTTAATACAATATCTTTGCCATTGAATTTTTTGTAAGCCTTTTTAAGTTCAGCCAATGTATTAACCAGAAACCATTTGGGTACTGGGATTCCGAGTTTCTCAGCGGCTTCGTTTGTAAGATTTTTAGATTTTTGAGTTTTAAATCCGAATGCACTATCTTTTGGGGTAGTGGCTGCCTGGAAGTGAGTGCTTCCTTTCCCGTATCCGATATTGTAAATTCGTTTATTTGAATATCTTATTGGAAAAAATGGAATACCTTTCTTTATTAGTGCATCAAATACAATTTTATATGTTGTGTTACCAATTTCATGTCTGATTTGCTCTTTTATTTCTTCCCAGATTTGCTCATTTTCCATGGGATTAGTGACAAATAGCTTTTGAAGGTTTGTCATTGCGGAATTAAAAAACCAGGGAAAGTATGTAAACGCAATAATGTTATTAGAATTAATTGAAATTCTGGTAATTATATTTGAATAAGTTTTCTGAAGATGTTTTAAAACAGTTAGAATATTATTTTTAAGCTTCTTATTATCATCAAGATAGAAGACAACACAGCTTTGTTCACCGTATGCATTTACACCATGATAAATTTCAGAATGTATAGGTGTTTTCATAAGATAATTATATCAAAATTCCACGTATTTGTAAATTTGTGTGAAAATTTGTATTATGTACGAGTAATTTAATGAGTAAACTAATGACTGAAAAACTTGTTATTTCATACAAAGAGTATTTAAAGAATGTAGGTAAGATCTTTTTACCCGTAAGTGTTGCACTCACTCCCCGGAATTTAAATGAGGAGAAAAGAAAATTTTTTGCTAGTGAAAAATATAACCCGGTTTTTTCTTATCCGGGGGTTAATGTCTCGGAAAGCCATGCTACCCTGAAGCGTTTATCAGCCGTGTCACATATGGAAGGATTACCAATGGAGCTTTGGGCCTGCCTTAGAAAGACTATAAAGTCTAAACTCTCAACAGCAGAAATAATAATGTCCATTTCAAAGGACAGCGAATTTAATAGGTTGTCTTGCAAAAAGTTTAAGGTCCCGTCACTCAAGTATACAGAACGTGCAAAGCGGGTTCTAAGAGGAGTAACCAAGAAGTTTAATATAACCGATGCCGATTTAAACAGTAGAACCTTTGAATATTCAAGCAAGGAAGTCATGAATCTGATTAGGCAATTCTTGGGTCTTTTAGGAATTAATGTTTCCAATGAACCTGCATTTGATTCGGGAGAGTATAATAAACTCCTTATGAAGGGAACTGTTCCGAATACCTGGTGTGTTATGGAATCAAAGTTTCAAGGTGCATCTGTCAAAGTAGGTTCAAAATTTAGGACAATTTACGTTGCAAAAGATGCAAAGTTTAGTGCCTTTAGGGTAAAGAAAATATTAATTCACGAGATAGGATCACATGTATTAAGGTCTGCAAATGGATTTGAAACGGGCTTTGAGTTTTTGGGCAAACCAACTGTTTCTTCATATTTGTACACGGAGGAGGGGTTGACTGCCGTAAACGAGGAACTCTACGGACTCTTAACAAGGAGGGTGTTAAATAGATTTGCACTCATGAGCTACAATATTTATCTTGCGCATGAGCGGGGTTACTCTTTTAGACAGTTGTACAACATAAATAATACATTTTTCCCGAGTAAAGAAGCTTTTTCTTTGGCATATAGAGCTAAGCGTGGTCTAACCGATACATCTAAACCCGGTGGGTATACAAAAGATGCTGTTTATCTCAAGGGGTTCTTTCTAACAAGATATAGAATTGATAACGATCCTTTGATATATAACAAGTTATATGCCGGAAAAATCCCATTTAAATGGGTCTCACTTTTAGATTCGAGTATAATCAATATGCCGAAATACCTTATGGATAAAGATGCAGTAAGTCGGTTTATTAACGAGATTTAAGCATTTGGTCAATTATAAGTTTGGCCATGTCATTTTGTGTTCCGACTTTGGTTTCGTAGGCCTTAAATGACGCATCGAGGTTGGTTTCCAAAATGTGAGGTTTCCCTTTGTAGTACATTACGTCAAAAGCACCATAATCAACTGCAAGTAATTTGCCAACCTTATTTCCAAGCGTTTTGAGCTCAATAGGAGGGTTGTCATAATTTTTGTACTCACGTTCGCCGGCGGTTGTTTTAAATTCATCAAGCGATTTTCTGTGCCATGCGCCAATAACCCTTTGTCCGACAATCATAAGTCTGACATCTTCGTTCACGGGTGCAAATCGTTGAAGAATGCACTCCCGCTTGTATTTTAAATTATATAAAAAGGTCTTAAGTTCTTTTTCATTGTGTATTAACCAAACTTCATTACCGGCATGGCCTTCAATCTTTTTTAGAACAACAGGGTATGTATAGGGTAATTTGGGGATTTTATTATATTGACCACTTGAAAGGTACAATGTGTCTAGGTAGGGAATTCCATTTTCTGATAGTAGGTACATTTGGTAGAGTTTTGTATAATGGGGCATTGCTAAAAGCACATCTTTATTCAACATTCTTATACCATGTTTGTTGCAATATTTTGCAAGAATATATCGTATATTTAGTTCGATTTTGTTAGAGTGTTTTCTTGGTAATATGTGGGTGTAATGTTTTATATTTTTGTCTCCAACAAGAATTGAGAGTTTTCCGGAGTTAACAGAAATAGTTATATCTTTGTATGTGTAGAAATCTACGGAGATTTTTCTTTTGGACAGCTCTGCCATAAGTTGTCGAACCGAATAGAACTTACGTTTTGCAAGAATAAGAAATTTCATATTTTTTCTAAGGTGTATTTAAGTATGGTCTCTGCAACATTTACGGGTTCACCCTTATCCGGGTAGTAATGAATTCTAAGACCCGGTGCGCGATTTATTTCGTTTATAGCGAACTTGGAATTGGGATTACTGATGTCAGGGGTAATTAGGTCGAGTCCACCAAGCTCAAGTCCAATTGCCTTGCAAGCTTTAACTGCAGTTGCAAGATACTCGGGATGAACACTTGAAAGACATTCTTCGGTTGTTCCACCAAGCGAAAGATTACAATTATATCTTAAGTATACAACTTCGCCTGTCTGTGGAGTTGTATCTTCGTTTCTGTTTTCGCTGTTTAATCGTCTTAATGCTTCGGAATCAAGTACAATTTTTGCAAGACCAACTTTTTCTCTTTCTTTGTTTTGGATATTTATAAGTTCTGCTACACTATTTAGACCATTCCCGATTACATGTGCTGGATGACGCTTTGCTGCGGCTATTACTTTGTCTCCCAGAACCAGAAGCCTGTAGTTGTCCCCTTTAATAAATTCCTCAACGATGACACTTCCAACATTTTTGTATTTGTTTGAATATTCCCAGGCCGAGTTTAATTCCGATTCTGTTGGAAGAATCGTTACTCCTTTTCCTCCAATTCCAGTGTCAGGTTTTACTACAACGCTAGAATCAAAGCTTCTAAAAATGGATACGAGATCTTCAAGGGTTTCTGCCTTAGCAGAACGTGGAACCGGTAGTCCGTAGTATGAAAGTACTAAGTTTGACTGTTTTTTTCGACCGGCGATATCTGCAGCTGTATAGTTTGTAATTGGTAGAATTGCCTTTTTAATAAGAAATCTTTTTTCATCTTTTGAGAATTCCACTATATTTCCTTTACTTATTAGTTTGTATGAAATTCCAAGCTTTTGGGCTGCTTGTACGTAGAACCATAAAGTATTTATACCAATGTCAGAAACGTTAATTGATGGATCAAATCCGAATCTTGATACAATGTCTTGCATCTATTGATTTAAATAAATTATGTTCCTGATATTGTTCTACTTGGGTCAATCAGCACATTTTTAAGGTCTTTTCGACCTAGAACTACTGGATAGGTTAGACTATTTCCATCTCTTAATCTGAATTCAATCTGTTGATCAAAGTCTTCCAGTGTTACTCTAAGGCTTACAATTGGTTTAACTGTTAGTTTTTTTGTGATTTCATAGTCATGAATAAATTCGTTATCTGTGTACTTTTTCATTAATTTGTCGGCCTTTTCCTTTAGTTCGGCTTCGGAGTTTCCGGTAATCTGGTCGAAGTCAGAAGTTACTGAATCAAGCCCAATTTTTTTAAGTAAGTTTGTATCAAGTTGTGAGACAAATTCACCTGTGTCTATACGAGCTTTTACTGTTGTTTTGGACTGAACAAGTATTTCCTTTCGCTTCTTCTTTGTTTTTATAATTTTATCGGCACCAAAAATCGTTACGTCTTCAATCGGGGCAACAATTTGTTTTCCACTGATCGATTCAAGTGCCTCTTCTACCTCACCTCCAAAGAGTGCTTTAGCTGTTGAGATACCTTGTTCTATGGATGTAGTTTTAAGTCCCTCTATACGTCTTAGTCTATCGGCAAGTCCGGCCTTGTTTGCTATTTGAATAGCAAGTCCTGGGCGTGCATTAAGTTCAAGTACCATTGGACCTTTAAATTTATCGAGTGCAATGTCGGTTCCTATGTATCCAAGTCCTGAGGCAACTTGAGTTTTTACTGCGATTGTGAGTATTTTGTTCCAAAAGGGAATTTGAATACCTCGAAGTGGAAGGTAAGGTTCATCAACCATTCGATCAATCTCATCCTGGGTGTAGTCAAGTAAGGAAAACTTTTTGTTTACTATTGCATGTGTAGTAATTCCTGTAGCAATATCGATTCCAACGGCAATTGCACCTGCATGTACGTTTCCTTTCCCATCTGATGCTTTCGTAGGGAGTCTAACCATTGACATAACCGGTACTTTATTAAATATAATCACACGTATATCGGGAATACCTTTATAAGAAAACTGTTTCAACGTTGGATGATTAATAATTCGTTCTTCCAGGATTGCAACATCCTTTTTACTACCCATGGAATATCTACCGTCAATAATGTCTTCGATGTGTTGCTTTATTTGGGTGACAGTCATTATTGAACCGTTGGATCTGATCCACTCGGTTCGGCCTTTTTTCTTTCCGAAGAACACAATTATTCCACTTCCGCCGGTACCTTCGTTTGGCTTAATCACGAAACTTTTGGGAAGTGTATCCCAATTAATCATTGAAAGCTGATTCTTGGCATATATGACCTTATAGGTCTTGGCAACGGGCAGACCTTCTTTTGAGAGAATTCGTTTACACAGAAGTTTACTGTCTGCAATTCGTTTGGCTCGCTTAGGATTGTTTGGACGAATATATAATTGATTTCGCCTGTTGAGTCCAAGTACAGGGTTTATTTTTTGTCCGGTAATGACTTTTAGGATTTGGCTCATGGTCTAGTATAAAAGATTATTCTTCTTCGCGCTCTTCTTCTTCCTCTTCTTCGGAGAATACATCGCCAAATCTTAAAAACTCGGTTAATCTAAAACCTGTGTATTGACCAAGAATAAGGTTATAAACAAAAACAAGAATGAGGATTTCCGGATGAGTTGTAAGCAAAGTGCTTAAGAATCCCCACTTTAATAAGACATATCCTAATACACCAATTAATACACTCTCAAGGGTAAGAATAAGGGTAGTTTTAAAACCTTTTTTAATTTGATAAGCAACAAATCGATCGGTTATTGTAGCAATCATTAGTATTGGCAGTGGAATTAATCTTGGAAGCCTTCCGGGGTAAAATCTTGAAAGAAGTCCGGTGATAAGAATAAGTCCAAGTACAACGCCGGTATAAATCAAGGAGATCTTTGTTAAGTAATGCATTCGCAGTTTTGAGATAAGGTTATGGAAAATTGTTGCGGAAATAATAATTATTCCGGTTAATAGTATTCCATATTTTAATCCGGTTGACGAAGAGTGATCTGACTCCAGATAGTAATAAGCAAAACTAAGAACAATTGGCGCATATACTCCAAATGTCTTGATTCCGAGTACATAACGTATAGTTGCAACAAGGGTTATAAGTAAAGGAACATATGTAAGAAGCAGAATAAGCTCGAAAGGTAAGCTAACCCCGTAAATTGTGACGGTATCCATATTCTGTAGTTTTTAGCTTAATAAGTGCATCGTATCACTTTTGTCCCGGTTTGTGAAGCATTTTTGGCTTGACATTGCTACATTAATGCTGTATAAATACGTATTCTTCGAAGAAAAGAGGTTGTTTATACAAAACGTAAAGCCTCTCGAGAAGGATTAATTTTCAAAAAGGTTAAGTTTAGGACAACTATTTTATGATTACTAAGACAAAAAAGCAGAATATGCTTAAGAGTTATATTGAGGAACTAAAAAAGGTTAAAGCAGTATACTTGTTTTCTGCAAAGGGCGTTGCCGCTAACGACATTACCGAAATCAAGAAAGAACTAAAGCAAAATAATGCTTCATTTAAAATGGTTAAGAATAATATTTTTAAGCTAGCAGTTGACGAAGTATTTGGTGAAGGAAAATTTGTTGATCTTATTGGGCAAGTAGGGGCTGTTTTTGCCTTCGAAGATGCCGTAATACCAACTAAACTAGTCGATGAGTTTAAAACTAGACATAAAGAATATGCAGAAGTAATTGTTCCTCAAAAGGGAATTCTGGATAACGAAATAATAGAAGCAACAGACATTGATAGACTTGCAAAACTTCCAACAAGGGATCAGCTCTTGGGACAGGTACTAAGTGTAATGGTCGGACCCGTGCGTGGATTCATTACTGTTTCCAGCGGTGTGGCCAAGAGCTTTGTACAGGTAGTAAAAGCATATGGTGAGAAAAAACAAGCAAATTAAAAATAAATTAATTTATTTATATTTACAATGGCAAAACTAAATGAAAACCAAAAGAAGGTGCTCGAACTCGTCGAGGGAATGAGCGTTTTGGAGCTTGCTGATCTTGTCTCCGAGATGGAAGAGAAGTTTGGCGTGAGTGCTGCTGCTCCTGTGGCAGTTGCTGCTGCTCCTGTGGCCGCCGAACCCGAAGAGGAGAAAACAACCTTCAATGTTGTTCTTGCTGATGTTGGTGCCAACAAGATAAATGTAATAAAGGCAGTTCGAGAGATCGCTGAACTTGGACTGGTAGAAGCTAAGAATCTTGTTGAAAAAGGTCCCGGTGCAGTTATTAAAGAAGAGGTCACCAAGGATGAAGCAGCCGCAATAAAGGCAAAGGTTGAGGAAGCCGGTGGTAAGGTTGATCTTAAGTAGTTAAAAAGTTTATTGTTGTGGTCACGACAGTTGTAGTGGCCACAACCTCTTTTATTCACTTTCTTAATATTTAATGAAATCACAAAACTCTACCAAGCTTTTCATAGCGATGGTAGTTATATCTGTTCTGGGCATTGGAACTTTTATCGTTTTTCGTGATCAGAGGGTTAATTACCCCCATTTTTTAAAGCGTTTGGGGAATAATATAGACCAACCTTCAATAGATCCAACTGAATCAGCAGAAAAAGAAGATACTCCCGTTAACTTCACATATTCCATAAGCTTGCCATTAGCTGAAACAGATTTCTATGAGGGTAAGTACGATAATGCGGTTGCCGGACTTAATGCATTTATGTCTAAATATTCGAACGTTTATCCGGACAATCAGATTTCACTCATCCGCGACAAACTATTCTTTTTCGTTCCGGAAAACGGATATGTAGAAACAAGTAAAGGTTTTGCTTTTGGTGTTTGTTGGTTTGTTACTACGCTTGGTGGATTGATTGACAACGCAAATACCGATTGGAATAATCAATTCGGTCAGGATTTATTTATTGTTAGTGAGGCTCACGGGCATGGTATTACTTATCCGACATATTTTCCCAATAATGGCTATGGTTATTCTGTTTACCAAAGCGGAGATTATATTATTGATTATGTTTTTTATATCAATCCCGAATTTAACAATATTGATCATATAGAGTTTAATTTCTGGGGTGAAACTAATTCTCAGGAAGGTTATAACGGACTAAGCATTGAAGGGGAGTTAACCGTTATTCTTAAATAATTGCAGCGATTTTTTATCTGTGTTACCATTGTAAAGTGCAATATAAATTTATCTTTTTACAAAGATGTCAGCATTAACATTACCCGTTATTCTGTTAATCGGGTGTTTGGGCATTGGCGGTGTCCTTATTGTCGGAATCATTGCCTGGGGAATTGGGCTTTACAATGGACTAGTTAAGAAAAGGCTTTTAGTAGATGAGGCTCAGTCGGATATTGAGACCTTCCTCAAAAAGCGATATGACATGATTCCAAACCTTGTTGAAATTGTTAAAGGTTATGCAAAACATGAAAAAGAAACTCTTGAGAATGTTGTAAAGTTTAGGAATGCAGCGATGAATGCATCCAACTTTGACGAGAAAATCAAGGCTGAGAATCAACTTACAAACACATTAAAAACACTTTTTGCAGTGGCCGAAAATTATCCTGATCTTAAAGCTAATCAAGGCTTTCTTGATCTCCAGAACAAGCTTTCTCTTTTAGAGGAAGATATCCAAAAGTCCAGAAGATTCTATAACGGATCCGTTAAAGAATATAACGAAGGTCTTTCAGTTTTTCCTGCAAATTTAGTTGCAGGAATGCTTGGATTTAAGCCAAGAGCATTTTTCGAAGCTTCAGAAGAGGAAAAGGAAAATGTTAAAATTAGTTTCTAGAATAAATGAGCAAATTTACTGCACTTATTAATCGGATTCAGGCAAGTCGTGTGTCTGTTATTTTCATACTTGCGGGTCAGATTATTATGATTCTTGTAATGATTGTTAGTGCAATGCAACTTGAAGGACTGTTCAAGGCAATTGTTGTACTTGATACTCGGTTGGTTACACTCGAGGATAAGGTTAATATTTCCGGAAGCGATGAAAATCTTTTGCAGCGAATTACTACACTTGAATCTATTTCGAATAAGCTTGCAAGCGACGTTTCAGTATTAAAAGGTACCGAGAATATGTCTCGAAGTATTATTGATGGGCATTTTGTTACCGAATCAGGAGTTGTTTATTTGATTATTGATAAGTTTCACGAAGAGAATTTTCACGCATGGCTTGAAACTGTTTCCGGCGTAAACAATTCTAACCGACTTCCAATTGGCTGTTTAGAGGAAGGCGAGTTTGATACTAGTGTTCTCATAGATGAAACCGTTGAAAATTTCGTCTTAACCGGAACCACTACACAAAAAAGACTTGTAATTTTATATCCATATCTACCCAATATGGAAGCGGGTTCTTGTGTTAATAGCGTAATAGGAGCTGTATATGTTTGGTAGAATTAAACAAATTTTGGGTTTCATTACTATTTTTGTGGTAGGTTTTGTATCGGTATTTTATTCATTTGTAAGTACAACCAGTGCTTTTTCTGACGGTAATAACGAAATAATAATTATTGCGGGAGAGGAATACGATCTTTCCGATTATAACGATGTAACTTTTCTTTATGACGAGAACGAAATTACGTTCATAGGGGATGGCAAATTCACTGTTTCCCGTGATGTCTATGTCTATTTTCCGGTACATAGGCATGGAATATTTTTCCATCTTCCATACAGGTATAATACAGATTGGGGAATAACAAAGAACGTAGCAATAAAATTCCAAAATGTTTGTTACCAGGAGTTTGGCAGAGATAATGCAAAGTCGTTCTGTACAAACTATACTCTTAAGAAAACATATAACGAGTTTCAAATAAAAATTGGTGACCCGGATGTCCTCATTGATGGTGTCTACAAATATCATCTTGACTACGTAGTGACTCATGCAGTCAAACAGTTCAAAGATACCGATGAGCTTTATTGGAACGTTATTGGTACCGGAGCCGAAAATGCAACGATAAACTCAAAAACAGTAATTAAACACCACGAAAACGAAAAACCGTTAAAATACTCTTGTTATACAGGTGCATACGGTTCTGATCGAACTGACTGTGATATGAATGTATCTAAAACAGGTGAACTTACGGTTTACCTCACAAGATCACTTACCCCGTTTGAGGGATATGCCATTGTAGTTGCTTATCCCAAAGATTCACTTGGCAAACCCGGTATTTTTGACTTCTTCTGGAATTTCATATTACCCAACTTGGGATTTTGTATGCCTATTCCAATTTTTGTTCTAATGTTTGTTGTCTGGTTGCTTTGGGGGAAGGACTTAAAACCTACAAACGTGATTCCCCAGTATAGACCAACCGATGGTATGACGCCAATGATTGCTGCTTTTATATCCAAAATGAGTCTAAATAATAAGGATGTCTCGGCAACAATAATAGATTTAGCAATACGAGGTTTTGTCAAAATAGAGCAGGTTGCCAAGCGAGAGTACAAATTCCATAACCTAAAGTCCGCAAAAGATTGGGAAGTACTTTTTACGTACGAGCAGAAAATACTAAAGGGTTTGTTTGGAAATGACGGTGAAAAGCTCGAAATTTCCGACAAAGATCTAACTGACAAGTTTTATCTTAGTGTTAATTCTGCCAAATCGGAAGTAGCCCAAACAACTGTTAATAATAAATACTTTATTGGTAATCCTATTAGCCGAGTTGTAATGTTTATAGTCTTGGGGCTTATGTTTGTAGGATTTTGCTGGGTTGTATTTACAGTAATTACAGGGGGAACATCTTACGTAATTGGTGGCATTATTTCCGGAATTATTATAATTATATTCGGACTATTTATGGGAAAACGAACGAAACTTGGTACAGAGAAGTACGGTGAGGCATTGGGGCTTAAAATGTATATAAATATAGCTGAAAAAGAACGAATTAAGTTTCACGACAAAATCGACGAGAAAGAAAAAATAAAAATTTTTGAGACATTACTTCCATATGCAATGGTATTTGGGCTCGAGAATAAGTGGGCCGAAGAGTTCGAGGATATATACAGAGAACCACCCGAATGGTATTCCACATACGATCGTGTTGGCTTTAACTCATACTACTTAATGAGTTCACTTTCGAGTATGAATAGTAGAATGGTTAGTGTTGCTTACGGTGCTCCAAATACGCAAGGTTCTCATGCTGCATCAGGTAGAAGCGGATTTAGCGGCGGATTTAGCGGCGGCGGTTTTGGTGGTGGAAGCAGTGGATCTTGGTAAATAATAGATTTCAATTGTCTAAAACAGATGAACAAATTCCTTAAAACGAGTACAAAATTAATTGCGGTTGGAGCCTTCGTTGTTATGCTTTGGGTAAATCTGCCGTTGGGTTTTGTATTTGCGGATGATCTTTATTCTGATGATCCCGGATCTACCTACAAAATAGAAGGCATAACGGTTGGAACTGCGGGCGGTGTGGATCAGCATAGTGAAGGTTTAGAGGATTATCGAGTAATGATTGCAATAGGTGACAATCTAAATTCCGAAAAGCTCTCAAGTTCTTCATATAAACTTGGGTTTGGTTCAATGTATGTGTGGACTGCAAATGTACCAACGATTGATTGTTTTGAGACTGATACTACCGGTGGAACAACAACTTGTACACATACTTCGGTGTCTTCAAACGGGATGCTTGGGGTTTGTGGAAATGGTGGGTGTTATGACAGGGCACATTTCGAGCTTAATGCCCAAAATAATGCAACAGATACGCTTTACGCAGTACAAATATCTACAGATGTTAATTGGGGGTCTTATATGTATGTTGATGGATCTACATATACTTTAAAATCCCCCGGATCGATAACCGTAGTAAATGATTTTAAAACCCTAAATTCATGGAATAGTTTGCTTTTTAATGTAGTAGGGCTTTCTTACGGTGAAACCTATTATTTAAGGGCCGTTGCACTCGACGGTAATTATACTGAGTCTGCACCCGGACCGGCTATTAGTGCAACTACCGGATACCCGTCAATTGTATTTGATATAGACATAGGTACAAGCTCTAGTGTTGAATCAAGCCCTCCATATTTAGTTGATCTTGGAACAATATTTTACGGGAGTGTTGTGACCTCGGTTGATAAAATATGGATTGATTTGGGAACAAATATGACAGATGGAGTACAAGTGTTTGTTCGTGATCAGAATGAAGGTTTGTACAGTTCGGGTACTTCGTCTATTATCTTGTCGCTAACTACCGATTTGTCAAACAATTCCGGATATGGATTAAGAAGTTTTAGCACTGATCAGGGTGCATTGGGTCCAATTATTCCTTTATCTCCGTACGGTGGTACAGGTGACAATGTAGGTGGATTAATAAATGATATCTACTCAAGGGCGATTTACTCATCTTCTTATGAACCACTGTACAATGGAAGGGCAGGGGTAGAGGTTAAGGCTCGAATAGACGAGACAAATACGGCAGCTTCTGATTATTCAGACACTTTATTTTTTACGATTGCGGGCGAGCTTTAATCGGTATAATAAGCAAAATATCCCAATAATCCCAAGTAGCCAGAAGATAAGCTTTGTAATGTCTATATACCAGAATGATATTTCTTTTTCGGACACCAAGATTCCGTCCGTTGAGAAAAGTTTTGCCGATGAATTAATCTTAATTAACGGTAGTATTGACCCAATTACTGATTCGTGTTGCCATGTTAATTCTTCCTGCCTTGTTAGTTGTGGTAACATATAATTGAATTTATCGTTTATCACAATATCTGTGTCAAGAATTAATCTTCCTGGTGTTACAGTTAATTCAATAAATCCTCTAGGTTTTGATATTATTACCCCATTATTTTTATATTCGACAATAAACTTGTTTTTACGTTCCCAGGTAATTTGTTTTTCGGTTGTAAATGACGTGATTTGTAGACTCTCAATTCTTGATTCAGCTGAGTCTAAAACAGTAAGATATATGTAGGTGATGATTTTGGCGTTTACAGCTTGACCATTGGTTTGCTCAATACTAACTTGCAGTGATTCCGGGTCATTTGATTGCAATTGTTCAAAAACCACAACGGGAAAATATGTCTTTTGAAATGTATTGGGTGGCACTGATATAGTACATTTGATATTTGCCGTTTCGGTTGGGGATACAGTAATAGAGTCTGGTGTTTTTATCCAGGATGATATTTCGGAATCTTCCAGAAGAACAAGTTCATTTGATTCAATATATCTATTAATGTCAATCTCCGCCGGGTATATTTTAAAGCTAGTTTCTAAATTTGTGTCATTTTTTATGAATAAATCAATTTCTTTTGTTGAACCTTGGATTACCTCTAAATCACTTAATGTTGGGTATAAGGTTATGGTCTCGTTAGGCTTTTCGTCAGCAAATATCGGTGCAAAATCTATGGAAAATATTAAACCGGAGATAAAAACAATAAGACCAATTATGGTTACTGTAAGTCTTATTGTTTTAAGTTCTTTTTGCATTGTTATCATTTGTAGTGGGCTTTTTGTCTTTTGAGGACTTTGCAGATATTCTACCAAGTTTGAAAAGTCCAAAGAGAATAAGACCGATAAGTAAAATTATTCCAATTATCATGAGTATTAACCTTATTGGTATAACATAAAATGTTATGGTAGAGGTTGTAAAGCTTTTAATCTCATCAGTTATGCCTTTATCCCAGATTACATTAAGCTGTGCATAGTATTTACCAAATCTAAAGTCTTTAAATTTTGACCAGTCCAATTGAGTATTGCCGGAGTCGTCAATTACGATAAATGAGTCGTCCCAGGTGTTTGTAAAATATCGACCACCGCTCATAAATACTACTTTGTTTCCGGGGTTTAGGTCAAGGGTAATTGGATTTTTAAAATCAGGGTCTTTTGAGATAAATATTTGACCGGTTACAACAACGTGTTGATTTCCATCGTTAACTAAATGGGTTATGAAGTTGGCCGGGAGATATTCGAAAACTTCAATTTGTGAATTGTCTTTGAAGAAGGATTTCATTAATCGTGTATAAAAATTGTGATTTGGATTTTCTACACGAAAGGAGTTTATTAAGATATTACGAAAAATCTCCTCAGATTCGCCCGTATAATTTAGTGCAATAGGGATTGCTATTTCTTCGTATCCACCAAGCATGGTGTCATCTGATAATTGTGGTGAACTTGGTGTAACTGCAAGTTCCAGATAATATCCGGTTGGATTTGAATCAATTGGAAGTGTTATTTGTACTGTTACCAAGACGCTTTCCCCAATTTCAAGATAAAATTCTTTGGGTGAGATTGCTATGTATCCATCGGACTCTAGCTTTGCAGGTGTAACTTCGGTTCCTTCCGGAACATAAGGATTGCCATTAGTATCAATACTGATCTGTCGACTTTCCATTCTAAATGACTGTGGATACGAGAGATGATTTGTAATCTTGAATTCTTGCACCTTTGTCTGACCGGGTGATAAATCTTCAAGTATATGAGTTGGACTTGCCACAATACCTTGTTCATTTACCGGGGTACCTGAGGCAAAAACGGGAAATCCTCGCCCCATGACTGGGGCGAGGATTATAGCTATCAGAGTAAACGTCGAAAGCAACTTCTTCATGTTGGTAGGCAAAAAAATAAATTTCTATGCTAAGTCTACCAAGCACTACTTTCTATGTCAATTATAAGTCTGCTTTACAAGTAAAGATCAAGACCTCGGCATAGTCAGTTGCTGCGACAGTATCTTCTGCAGCCGTTGCGTTCACATTGTAATGAGCAACAACCTGTGAACATTCGGCTCCACCACTGTTTCCAATTGGTGTTCCGTAGATTGCTGTTGTAAGTGGTCCAACGTCAGTTGTTACTGTTCCACCATTGAATGTAGCGTCCGGACTAAAGGCACCGGTTCCTGCTGAACTTGTTCCGTTAAAGTAAATACCAAAACAAGGTGTTGTAGCAGAACAACTAGTTGTTGTAGCAGAAATTGTTCTTTCTGCATCCGAACCGTCTAGTAAGTCGGTTGCCGTGGTTGAATATAAACCGTTATTGGCAGCATCACTTCTGTAGTACCAAACCATTCCCTGGGCTGCATTGGTTGATCCCTGGATTTGAATTTCGTCGGCACCACCGGATGTTGTTACAGTACCGTAAGTAAGGGTACCAAGATTAATGTCGTTATCTGTTCCGGCTGTTGTAGTTACGCTGCATCGTACAAATGAACCTACTTCTGCAGTAATATGAACCTCGTCGCCGGGGTTTCCGCCAACGTCATCGACAATAGGAAGAATCATAACTCCGGAGTCTTGAACAACCGTAGAAGCAATTGTTTCAACACCGACACTATAGTTTCCTGCTGTTGCAGGATTGTCAATACCGGCTGTAATTATAAAACAGTAGGTTTGACCAACAGTCAGGTCGCCTGAGGCGAAGGATACAGCCTGTCCGGATACACCTGTTGCGGCAGATCCGATTCCTGGCCATGCATTAGTACAAGCTGAGTCCCAGCTTGTAATATCCGTTGTTGACACCGTAACATTTGAAGCCGTTGTGTCAACTGTAAATCCGGTACCAAAAGTAACTCTCACTGAGTCCTCTGTCGCTGTCGTTACTGCGTCTGCTTTTATCAAAAAGTTTACGTCCGTTTGACTTACGGCAATTCTCGAGGGTCTAATTGAGAATACTGTAAACGGCGCAGCTTCAACTGGGCGGATAAACAGTTGTGCAAGGGTTATAGTTGCAAGAGTGCCAACTATAAGAAACACAAAGCCTTTCATAAGGCGATTGTGCCTCTTAGCAAGTTTGAACATATATTGTAAGGCAGTTAATTAAGATATTACCATCAGCCTATCATTATACACGGTAATTGTCAATACTTTTCGGGTAAATCTTAACATAGAACATGATATTGACCGCGACATTTGTTCACCGTAGGTGTACGTCACGGGTGATTAATAGGCTAAATCCCTTATTGGATAAGTTGTTGGGTATTAAGATCTCTTTGCATTTGACAATCTTGTACTTACCGCACATAATAAGCTGTTTAGCTTATGCCATAACTCATGTCTGTACTTTACCGAAAATATAGATCTCAAACCTTCGATGAGCTCATTGGTCAGGAACATATTTCCGAGCTTTTAAAAACTGCAATTATCAATAATAAGATATCCCATGCATACCTTTTGGTGGGACCCCGTGGACTGGGTAAAACTTCAACTGCTAGAATTTTAGCCAAAGCATTAAATTGTACCGACCTGGGTAAAGACGGCAATCCTTGCAACAAATGTACAAATTGCTTGGCTGTAAATGCAGGAAATTTTTATGACCTTGTCGAGATTGATGCTGCATCAAACAGGGGCATTGATCAGATCCGTCAACTTAAGGAGCGAGTTTCGTATCAGCCAACACAGGGTAAATACAAAATATACATTATCGATGAGGTTCATATGCTTACAAATGAGGCATTTAACGCACTTCTAAAAACATTGGAAGAGCCACCGGCTCATGTAATCTTTGTGTTGGCGACTACCGAGGTTTATAAGCTCCCGCCAACGATTCTTTCACGATGTCAGCGATATGACTTCCATCTTGGTTCCGATGAACAGCTTAACTCATTAATTGAAGCAGTTATAAAAAGTGAAACTCGTGAAATAGATCCTTCTGGAATTTCACTAATTGTGAACAGTGCAAAAGGTAGTTATCGTGATGCGCTTTCGTTGCTCGATGTAGTCTTGACAGGCTCTTCGGTCGACATTATTTCTGAGGATTTTGTTAGGAGATCTCTAGGTTTGCCCGACGATACAATGGTATATTATTTCTTAGAAAATATTTTTAACGGAAAGTACCAAAAAGCAATTGACATGTTAACCGAGGTTTATGGAAAAGGTGTTAGTCTAAGCCAATTTGCTTATGCCGTTGTAGGTGTACTTAAAGATGTAATTGTCAAGTTAACAATAAATCCTGCATACGATGGCGGTGAATATAAATTCCTTGTAAAACTCTCGGACATTGATCTACTTAGGGTCATAAAGCTTTTTATTGAGGCCGAACGTGAACTTAGAAATACACCCATTCCTACGTTGCCACTTGAACTTGTAATTGCAGAGCTTGCACAAATGATTGAGAAAACATCCGAAAGTGTCAAAGAAGACATCGAAGAGAATGTCAACCGGGAATCCAATATCAAGGAAGAAAAAACAAAGTCCGTCAACAAGGCTAATGACAATACCGAGGTAAAAAATCCTGAAAAGGTATTAAGTCAAGCAGAACCCGAAGGAAAAATAGAAGGGGTTGACCTTCCCGTCAAAAAGATTGAGGCGAAATGGTCTGAGGTCGTTGAAAATGTTAAAAGTTACAACGGTCATTTGTATGCGTTCCTAAAGCAGGCAACAATAAAGGGTCTAAAAGACAATGTATTAAAACTTCAGGTTGCGTTTGCTTTCCATAAAGAGCGTATTACCTCGGCTCAAAGCAAGGATGCAATTCAAAATGCATTTGAGCAGGTGTTTAAGATAAGACCTCAGATTTGGTGCACAATTTTAGCTCAAACAGTTGCAAAGCCTTCGTCAGATCATGAAACAAATAATGAGGACAATCCGGAAATTACACAAGCTGTCTCTGCCAATGATATCGTTTCGGAAGTTGAAGACATTTTTAAAGATGTCATATAAATTACAATCCTTCTTGACATTTAGCGCTTTGCATGTGAGAATCATCCTACAGTAAATTTACATATCCTTCAATGAATGTCTTTAGTAATGTCTCTGATCTTATGAAGCTTCGAAAAGAAGCTAAAACCATGCAAAAGAAAATGCAGGAACAAAAACTTGTTGGCGAATCAAAAAACAGAATGATAAAATTTTATATGAATGCAGCCCAGGAGCTTGAAGACGTGTTTATAAATGACGAATGGCTGTCAAAAACCAGTGCAGATGATGTTAAAAAGTGCATAAAAGAGGCCTTTAGGGATTACACTAAAAAGCTTCAAAAAACAATGGCAAGCTCATTTGATATGGATCAGCTTAAGGGAATGATGGGGATGTAATCAATGAGTATCGATGTAATTAGAAAAACAGTAGAACAATTAAAACGACTTCCCGGTGTTGGTGAAAAAACGGCTGAACGTTTCGCGTATTTTTATCTTAGGGCCCCTAAAGAAGAGGCAATAAGGCTTGCTGAGTACCTTAAGGAAATGGTTAACAATACTGTAACCTGTAAGATTTGCTTTAATAAGGCTTCGTCTGATCCTTGTTCAATATGTGCAAGTACGTCAAGAGATAAAACACTTCTTTGTGTAGTTGAAAATTATCTCGATGTCTTAGCAATAGAAAAGACCGGAATTTATAATGGTTACTACTTTGTTTTGGGTGGAATTATTGATCCTGCAAACGGGGTAGGTCCCGATGAACTTTTATTTGATGAGCTTGCTAAACGCATTGAAAAAGCAGTTATGACTGCCAATAGTGTTGAGATTATCTTTGCGTTTACCCCATCATTAAACGGTGAGGCAACAATAAACTACGCCCTTAAAGAGATTTCTAAAAAACAAATAAAGGGATATTCCGTGTCAAAACTAGCACAGGGACTTCCTACCGGGGCCGATCTACAATATGCAGACAGTAATACGATCCAGAAGGCGCTTTTAAATAGAATGGATGTGTAAGTTAACAAAATGGCAATGGTAAAAAGTATAAAACTGAATAGAGTTGAATGGGAAATTATAGAAGATAAACTTGATACCCTTGCATCGGTTGATGTCAAAAGTATTCCGTTCGGAGTGTCATATAAATTGACTAAAGGTTCTGTAACCCTTGTTCTTAATGTTTATATAAAAGGCGATACATATTCAGTTGTTATTCAAGGTAAAGAATCAGATCTACAAAGTAAATTAAACCAATTATTAGAAACAGAAATAAAGGCATCGGGGCTTAATAAGATAGGGGTTGATGAATCGGGGAAAGGTGATCTGTTCGGACCTTTGGTTGTAGGTGGTGTTTATGCGGGGTCCAATGATATTGGCAAACTTGTATCTATGGGTGTTAAAGACTCGAAGGCTCTTTCCGATAAAAAGATACTTCAACTTTCATTGGAAATCCAAACAATTTGTATTGTTGATACGGTTGCTATTGGGCCATCCACATACAATCGGCTATATAATAAGCTACAAAATGTGAACAAGATTCTGGCTTGGGGACATTCCCGAGTCATTGAAAATCTGCTAGGTAACAAGGCTGTTAACTGTGACCAAATAGTAATTGACCAATTTGCAAAACATAAGAGTAGGGTAAACAATGTACTTATGGAGCGTGGACGAAAAGTTGAAATTATCCAAAAACATAAGGGGGAGTCAGATGTTGTGGTTGCCGCTGCATCAATAGTGGCGAGGGCTGAGTTTGTAAGAAAAATTGATGCACTATCTGAAAAATACGGATTAACATTTCCCAAAGGGGTATCTGCGGCAGTAAAAGAAGTACGTAAGCAATTTATAAAAAAGTTTGGAGCGGAAAAGTTGTCCGAGGTTGCAAAGCTACATTTTAATCTTAAGTAGGACTTTCTTGATTTTCCGTATATATTTTGTTATTATCTCTCAATTTATTTAAAAAGCAACCCGCTTTTTTACTCCTTGTGTTGGTTTTAAGCGGGCGAAGCAGAAAGGAGTTTTATCATGGATAAACCAAATGTTACAGTTCCTCAAGTTCAAGAGCTTTTCAAGGCTGGATTTCACTTTGGTCATACAACGGCAAAGTGGCATCCCGGCATGAAAAAGTATATTTACACAACAAAAAAGGGAATTCATATAATTGATCTTTCCAAAACACACGAATGTCTAACTGAACTTATTGACATGTTGTTTGATTGCTCAAAAAAAGGAAGCATATTAATTGTTGGAACCAAAAAACAGGCAGCAGGCGTGGTCAAGGAAGTTGCCTCTCAAAATGGCATGTTTTACGTCTCAAACAGATGGCCGGGCGGACTTTTAACAAACTTTTCGACTGTGCGAAAATGCATAAAAGACGCCTTGAAACTTGAAGAAGACATTGCATCGGGAATGCTTGATCGAACTAAAAAAGAGATCTTAGAAATGAAAAAAGAACTTTCTCGAAAGAAATTTCTTTATGAGGGAGTAAGTCTAATGACGGAAAAACCCGAATGTATAATTATTATTGATGGAAAAATCGAGAAAAGCGCATTAAGGGAAGCTACAAATCTTGGAATTAAAACGATAGGACTTGTGGACACAAACACGAATCCATCAAAATTTGATTTTGTTATCCCGGGTAATGACGATGCCACAAAATCTGTAACACTGTTTCTTAATTTTGTTGCTGAAATTGTAAAAAACAGTCCTACAGCTCGCGATATTCAAGCAAGACGGTCCGTGAGAGCTGACGAAATTGCCAAACTTACAGCTAAAGGCGACGAACTAAAAGAAGAGCAAAGGAAGCAGCGTGAACTCGAAGCCGAAAAAATCAGACGGATAAAAGAAGGTACAGCTCCTAAAATTACTGCGGTCGTAACATCTGAATCTTTAAAACCAAGTAAGACACCCAAGAAGGCTGTTACTACAACACGTGTTGTAAAAAAGGTTGAAAAGAAAGCAAAGGGAATTGATGAAGTTGGACTTACCAAGCGTGAAGTTGAGATCTTGTCTTCGGGTGGTGTGAAAACAATTGACGACATAAAAAAGCGTGGTAAAACAGGACTTTTAGAAATAACCGGAATTGGACCTAAAACTGTGGATAAGATTCTTAAAAAGGTTGAAAATTTTTAATTTTAAATTTATAGTTGAACATAATGGTAGTAACGATTGATCAAATAAAGGCACTTCGAGCTAAGACAGGGGCAGGACTTGGTATATGTAAGGAAGCCTTGGTAGCGGAAAAGGGAGACGAATCAAAAGCAATTGAATACGTTAATAAACGAAGTGATGTAATTGTAAGACTTTTTAATGCTACAGGCGCAAAATTAGCACTTTGTAAGGTTGCCTTTAAAGATGCAGATAAAAATTATGAAAAGGCTTTGGCAATTATTGAGGAGCGTGGTTGGGGTAAGCCGGTAGATGAATCAAAAGTTAATACTTCGTGCAGCGGAGTAATTGGCACCTATGTTCATGGAACCGATCACAAGACTGTTGCGTTGGTCGAACTTACCTGTACCACCGATTCTGTTGCTACAAATGAGCAATTTAGAGAACTTGCCCATGATATTGCAATGCAAGTTGCGGCTATGAATCCCAAATACGTTTCTTCGGAGAGTCTTCCCGAGTCCGAGAAGAAAAAGCTTATGGAAGAGTGGGCGGAAGAATTTAAGGCACAGGGTAAGCCCGAAAACGTTATAGAAGGTATTGTTAAGGGTAAATTTGACACATTCTGTAAGGAAAACTGTCTTACTGCGCAAGTTTATTTTAAGGACGATGAAAAGACAATTAGCGATATACTAAATGAAAACACCGTGAAATTCGGTGAAAAAATTGACGTAAGGAGGTTCTTGTTATGGAGATTAGGGGAATAACCGTTGAAGAAGGTCAAAAGAAAATTGATTCTGCAATAAAACATCTGGAATCAGAATTTACGGCTATAAGAAGTGGACGTATTATGCCGGGGATTCTCGATAACTTGACCATAGAGATGTATAATTCCACAATGAGTATTAATCAGCTTGGAAATGTTTCGGTTGCCGATGCAGCAACGCTTGTAATAAGAGTGTGGGATACAAGTGGAGTAAAAGCAATAGAAAAAGCAATTCGCGAGGATGATCGTGGTTTCTCAATTAGAATTGATGGAAATAACCTATATGTTTCCGCTCCGCCACTTACGGAAGAACGTCGGAAAGAATACGTGAAAACTACTAAAGAACTTGCAGAAGATACCAGGCAGCAGCTTAGGGGCTTTCGCAATAAAATGATGGACCGGGTTCGAGATCAGCTTGCCGAAAGTGAAATTAGTGAAGACGATGAAAAGCTAATTAAAGCAGATATCGAGAAATTGATAAAAACCGGACTTACAAAAATAGAGGAACTTACGAAACAAAAAGAAGCTGATTTAATGGGAGTAAAGTAAAATGGCAATTGTATGGTTTATTGTAATAGTTAGTGTTTTAATTGTTGCCCACGAACTTGGACATTTTTTGTTTGCCAGGCTTTTCAAGATAAGGGTTGAGCAGTTTGCTATTGGTTTTGGTCCCAAACTCTGGTCGAAAAAATTTGGTGAAACCGAGTTTATGCTGAATCTTATCCCACTTGGAGGATACGTTAGTATTTACGGTCAGGATGAACCCCAAAAGGGTAAAGATAGCTTTAGTGCAAAACCGGTTTGGCAAAGATTCCTGGTTGTTGCCGGAGGGGCAATTTTCAACTTTCTTTTAACAGGCTTGCTTTTTTATATTGTACTTTTTAGAAGTGGATTTTCAGAAAGTTTTGATTTTTCATTTTTAGGAACGGAAAAAGGATTTTTGTTTGGAACACAAGAGATTACGTCGGAACGGGGACTTGTTTATAGTGGCTTAACTGAAGAATATCCCGCAGAAGCTGTTGGCATGATAGATCAGGGAATAGTTGTTTCAATTGACGGAATAACATTTAATAATGGAGATGAGCTTGCCGAATATGTTAATGCAAGACCTAACCAGATGGTTTCTGTTAAAGTAAGTGATTTTGATGGAAATGAGTCGGAATATGAACTTACCATTAGTAACGATGGCTACATGGGAGTTCAACTTTTGGGTGTTTCGCTTATTAAGGTTTCATACAATGGACTTGACAGAATTTTCTCCGGATTTTTGCATGGAGCCAACTACCTTTCGTATCAACTTCGCATGCTTTCAAGAATAATTACCTTTGCGGTTGAATCAAAGCAGCTTAATATCCTTTCAGACGTTTTTACCGGTCCTGTAGCTGTATATCAAACGGTTGAACAGGTAAGTAAGCAACAAGACGTAATCGAAATTGTTAAATTAGCGGCATTTATAAGTCTAAACTTGTTTTTTGTAAATCTTTTACCACTACCTGCATTAGATGGCGGATATTTGCTTTTATATGTGATTGAGGCCGTATTTAAAAAGAAACTTCCGTACAAAACTCAACAAACAATAATGGCTATCGGATTTATTATTCTAATGATTGTAAGCGGACTTTTTATTATTAATGATATTATTAGGTTCTCCCAAAGACAGCAAATGTTTGAAATAGAGGCGGAGCTTTAGTATAATTAAGCTCAAAATAATTGGATTTAATTTTAATTACACGTCATGGCGATTGTCGTAAAAAGTAACAAGGCATTGGATGCTGCACTTAGTCTTTTACAAAAGGATGTAAGTAGAGAGCGCACTCTCGAAATCTATCATAAACAGATGTATCATACTCCGGAGTCTGTTAAGAAACACGAAATTGAAAAGATTTGGGCCAAGGGTAAGCGCAGAAGAAGGTCAGCTGCCAAAAAGCAAAGGAACAGAGGTCACTTATAGTCTGTTCAGAATTTTTTAGAAACTTTTCTTTCCAGCAATAGACAATTTTGGTATGATTTAGGTATTGTTTAGTTTAGTAATCTGTAATGAAACTTTTTGTAGGCTTAGGAAATCCCGGCGAAAAATACAAAAATACCAGACATAATGCGGGGTTTATGTGGGTTGATAGGTTATACAATATACTTCTAAAAACCAATATATATTCAATAAGTCCTTGGACACATAAAAGTAAGTTCGATGCCGATATTTGTCTAGTAAGAAAGGAAAACACACGATCAACGGTTGAGTATATCCTTGTAAAACCAACCACCTTTATGAACCGAAGCGGGATAACGGTAAACTCACTTGTAAATATGTATCAATTGGATGTTCCGACAGAGCTTATTTTGGTCTTTGATGATCTTGATATTGAACTAGGCAAAGTTAAACTTCAACAGGGAATTGGTCCTAAAACCCATAAGGGCGTTTTGTCTGTGCGATCAATGCTGGGTTCAGATTATATGCATGTACGACTTGGTGTAGATAGTAGGATAGGTTCCGATCGAGATAAAATTTCACCGGAGGATTATGTGCTTCTACCCTTTAAACCTGATGAAAAGGAAAAGTTAGATACTGCAATTGATGGATCGATAGAGCAGCTTCGTTCGATATTGGGTTTTTAGTAAGGGACAAGTTCTGATACTTGTATTAATCTCTTTTCCAGAGTCCAACCGTCCGAAGTGGTTAATACGGTTACTTCGCTTAAGGCATTGTTGACCGAATATATAACAAAAACCTGAAGCTCTTCGGTGTATATATCCTTTGTAAAAACAATTATTCCTGTGTCAAGTTTTGTTGGCATGTTGTTGTAAGTATTTATATAGGTGTAAAGGTTTTCAACAGTATAAGTTGCAGGATAGGTATATGAATTGATTTTGGTTGGAATTCCATACCTTTCGGGATATATAATTGCGTCTTGGAGTATATCATTTTTTATTGAAAATCCTACTTCCATAAGCAGGTATGAAACGAGTGTTTCATTGTTGGGAATCAAATTAAAAAGTGTGCCATACTGCGAATATTTTGTAAGTTCTTGTGGAAGACTTAGGGTTGTCCTGTTTGCTGTAAATTCAGTGGCAATCTTAAGTTTTTCGTGATATTCGTTTGTGTATATTTCCGATATATTTAATAGTCCATTTCCATTAATATCGTTATCTTCAGTATTTTTTATTTTATCTTTATCGTAATCGGGATCATAATCAATGTTTAAAGGAGCGGGGCGATATGTCAGTATACTTAATGTGCACACGGGTATAAATATGAGCAATAAGGCCAGAATGGCTGTCACCAGGGTCGTGCGACTGCCAGCAACCGTGTTTCCACGACGTGTTCGGGTAAAAAACATTTTAACCGCAGTGACCCAAATAATCAGTTCGGCTACAATGAGTACACTTGTTAATTGTGGCAAACGGTCGTATCGGTAGGGTAGAACCGTTCCTAGTAAAGTGTAAACAGAGTTAGAAAATGGCCAGAATACGGGAATAGCACCCGATATAACGTCGGTGAAAAGATGTAAAAATACATTTATAAAAAGTACGTAAACTAGATCTTTTGCATGCTTGGGATTAATGATTAGTTTTAATTTTGTTAACTTGTCGCCCCAAAGCTTAATTGTGAAAAGCAGAATTAACCCTAAAATAATCCAAAATCCAGGGGTATGAGTAAACATATGCCTGTGCAGAAACACTGGAGTGCCTGTAAGCGGGGCAAGAAAAAAATCCCAGTCGGGACCGATTCCGGTTACTACCGCCCATACTACCCAAAATACGGTTTGAGAGTCGCTAAGCTTTAGTTTTTTCTTTTTTTTGTAGGTTTCTCCGACAAGGTATCCAAGTGCCGGGTGCGCAATAAGCATTATTAGGTTAGATCGGTTAGATTATTTTGTCTTTTTGACAGTTGCTTTTGCCTTTTTTACAACAGCTTGATTAAGTAGATCGTCATCTTTCGAGACAAATTTTGCGAATATATATATAAGCACAAGAATTATAAATAGGTTAATAGCAGCCGAGATTAATTGTCCGATTAGGAATTCACTTTCTGCAATCTTAACGGTTATTGTTTCAAATTCTCCCTTAGGAATTATAAGTTCGATTGCGGGTGTAATAATTCCGTTTACAAGGGCCGAAACAAGTTCGTTTACTGCATTTCCACTTATTATTGCAATAGAAAAGGCAATAATGGTCTTGGTGTTTTTTAGAAATTCAATAAAATCTCTTACTCCGAATCTCGGTTTTTCCTTCTCTTTGACAACTGGTGACTCTTTTTGTTTTATCTCCTGTTTCATATTTTTTAGAATTTTAAATAATCTTTCGATGTATTGTACCGTGATTTGAGCCTAAATGGTATATTTTGTTTTTGTTGGTGATTCGTAATGCTTTACTGCGCAAGCTTCCGTTGATTCCTATGTTCGAAGTGAACCCTTTATCTGTTTTATTTTTTTGTTAAAGCTTGCCACTTCTCTCATAGGTATCTTCCGGATTACTGTTTAACT
>JAFGLO010000005.1 GCA_016927995.1 Candidatus Dojkabacteria bacterium | reverse complement strand
TGGGTATGCTAACCTTAAGCACTGAAATGAGGCAGCATGTTCTCAAACATACTGCCTCTTTTTTGGGCTCAACTGTGCCTTAATCCTATATTGTTAGCGTTTCGTGCTTTTTTATTACTGTCATCAAGATACTAATTTTAGTCAATTGTTTTTTAAATTATTCAATATCTCATTATAGCGTTTAGTTGCAAGGTCGCTTGGCTCTCCCTTTTTACAGAAAGTAAAGTTTGCTAATTTAATGTTGGGGTTCTCAACAATAATTTTCCCCTTTACCATTTTTGACTTTAAAACATTTAGTGCATCTATAAATCGAGCGTCATTTTTAGCTCTCTCATAGAAAGACAGAACATAAACATAAAAAAATAAGTTATAGCGAAAAAATGGGTATTCAATCTTCATGAATAATTTACCAATTCCATAATGACAAGGGCCAATGGGTTTACGTGATTCCCAATGATTGAGTAATGTATCCACAGCATTATCAAGCCGTTTATCATGATTAAGCCAGTTTGTGAATCTAAATGCGTCCAAAACTTCTAATGTAGTTCCGGGGTTTGAAAAAGAAGTTTCTTCACCCCTGCCAAATTTATAAGTATTACAACGCCATCCGCCATCGTCATGCTGGATTTCTAAAAGGTGGTCAAATGTTTTTTTAAGTCTGCTATCATTTGTATAACCCAAGCGACACAATACTCTTGCAACACCAGCAGTATGACAAGGATAAATTGCTCCTTCGGGGGCAATTTGAAATCGTCCGTCTTCACGCCATAAACTTAGGATTAATTCAGACGCACCATCAATTATTGGAGCAGAAGTTAATCCCAACTCTGTAAGCATTAATGTACTTTGTAAAATTGAAAATGGAGAACCTTTGCAAATCCTTTTATCAGTAGTAGTCCAAAAATCGGCACCGTTATCATAGCGTTTCGCAATGATTGCATCTATGTCAGACTGATACTGGTTTGTTAAAGTCATAATATTATTCTCGTGTACTATGCTCATGTCAGCTAAAATTTATAATGCCCGCAACTTTTCTTAGCATGAAC
Source organism: Candidatus Dojkabacteria bacterium (assembly GCA_016927995.1). Taxonomy (NCBI): domain Bacteria; species Candidatus Dojkabacteria bacterium. The sequence goes on along the minus strand of JAFGLO010000005.1, from coordinate 3,286 downwards.
GCTAAACGTCCGCCGGGTCGAGTAGGCCGAGGGACCTTCCCTTCAGCCTCTCACACCTGTGTGCCAGAGCACTCCGGTGCGCAGGCACAGAACCGGTCTTGACAGTTTGTTCCCTTCGGTCACAAGCTCCACTTCGTTCCGGTTCCCATCACACGGCTCTTCTTATTCTAATCATAAAGATAAGCTCATCCTCCGAAAAGTTGGCAAATTACAACAAGAATTAGTTAACCCCTTCGCTCTACTTCCATTTACTCACATCTGTCCCTTATTTATTTTCGTGTTCGTGAGGACTTTGCCGTTCAGAAGCTTCACTACTACTACGAGTCAGTCCGTCCCAAGTTCCGTAATCAAGCCCAGGTAAAGTTCTTGCCCTCTGAAACGGAACGAAGTGGAACTCACGACCGTAGGGAGAAAAGACGCTTGCCATTTAGCCAGTATTGTTATCAGGTCTCCGCTATACTTATCACTCCGGCGCATACTCCGTAGCTTTTGATAGGGGGTGGTAACTTCTCGACTCCTCATCAAGGGTTCACTCTCGTTCAACTCCTTTACCCTTACCTGACCACGCTCTTGGCATGGCTTTTTCCCAATCGCTCAGCACCATGACTCTTAATCACAGCACCATTGGGTGGTTTAGCGCCCTCTCCTGTAAGACGACGCTGGAGGTCCAACGTACAACTGTTTCCTCCATCTTTATTTCAGCATGCAGAACTGTTAATTTACCGATGTTCTGCTTCTCGGCACCGCATGTTACCTGCCGTATTTTTTTATTTCAGTTTATATCTAATTTCAAAATCACAAAATTCCCGCTCCGTTTAATCCCAAAATGGAAAAAAGCTCACCTTTCTCGACTGAAAAACTGACATCATTAACTGTTGCTAAGTCGCCATATTTCTTCGTAAGATTTTTTATCTCAATAGCAATTGTTTTATGCATATTTGTCATATTTAAGTATCTACATCTTCTTCTTTATAAATAAATCGTTTTCGTAATGAAGTGAAGAAATACCATATTGTCCCCCACTATAGATAAAGAAAAAATCAAATTTATTCCCCTTTGAAAGCCTATCATTCCTTATTATCCGTTGGCAACTGGTGTTCATTCATTTCTATCTGATTACCTTTTATTTAGCTTTAATTTTCTTGTTGTTTTCAATCTGCACCAACCTATCCACGAAGTACAAATTTGCACTGTCCTTTCAAAAATTAAATCCTTTTTATTTTCAATTTATTACTATCGTATATGTCTGATAATATGTCTTTTACGCTTGTTGCCAACGGATTGTAATATGCGGAGGCCGGGATTTCAAAGCTCGAACCTATCAAACCGTTGTGAAATTGAGTAAATGTACAAAAGTTAAAATTACCCACATCTCCCGGCTTACGTATATTGCGTGTTACCAGCTGGCATTCCTATCAGTTCGTAATTTGTACTTCTTCCTCCTGCAGGTTCTTTTTGCAATATTCCTTTCTCAATCAAGTCGTTAATATCCCTAACTGCCGAATCTTTAGAACATTTTGCAATTTTTGCCCATTTTGAAGATGTTAGTTTTCCGTCAAAGTCATCCATTAATTTATTCAATAATTTTCTTTGACGGTCATTTATCGCTGTATCTATATGTTTTTGCCAAAAATCGGCTTTAAATAGAACTCTTGTAAGTATTGAATCCGTGGATTTTAAGGCACTAATCAAGCAGTTTAAAAACCAAACAATCCAATCAGTTATATCCAAATTCCCTTTTTGAGTTTTTTCCAATATCTCATAATATTGTTTTCTTTCTAATCTAATCTGAGCGGACATGCTGTAAAAACGTTGGTTGCTTTTATCAGACTGAGCAAGAAGCATATCTGTCAACGCTCTTGTTATTCTACCGTTTCCATCTTCAAATGGATGAATAGTCACAAACCATAAGTGTGCAATTGCAGCTTTTATTACCAGGTCAATTTTTTTGTTATTGAACCAATAAATAAATCGGGTCATTTCTTTTCCCACTACATCAGAATCAGGCGCCTGGAAATGTACTTTTTCTTTTCCCATTGCTCCAGAAACAACCTGCATGGGTCCCGTAGTATCTTTTCTCCAGTTTGCAACAGTTATTTTATACATTCTACTCCTACCTGTTGGAAATAATGCAGCATGCCAATTAAAAAGTCTATCAGCTGTTAATGGGGCAAAGCAATTTTGAGTTGCATCAAGCATCATTTCAACTACTCCTTCTACACTCCTGTCGGATTCAACAGCTCCTGCTATTTCCATTCCTAATCTACGTGCAATTGATGAACGTACTTGGTCAGGATTAAGAAATTCTCCTTCAATTTCAGATGATTTTAATACGTCAAGAGTTAACGTATCAAGTAAAGCCTCATTTCTTAAATCGAAACCTAATGTTTCCATTTTTCCGATAAGTCTGCCCTGTAAATTTCTTGCCTCACTCAACAAGTCCCAGAAATCATTACTATTCCAAGTAAATTCAGGCCAATTGTCTTTTTGATGTATAAAAGCTTTCATTTGATGCATTACTTGCAACGAAAATAACGCTTATTCGTTGCAAATCAAAATTAATCGTCGCTTATTTTGCGTCAAATCCACACGCTAATCGTTGCACTGTCGTTTCTTTTGCTCGCCGCCAAAACAATTTAATATAGTTACTTAATAAGTATGTTTTCCCTATATCAACAGTTTGCCTATATAATGATTTGATATTTATGTGTTAGTAAACGGTTAACTAATATTCAACGATTTTGATCATTACTCTCCTACCGCACGCCCCGCGCCCTTAATCACACAGTTTTTCTGTTATCTCTCTGTGGCACTGAATGCGTGCGATGTACGCTTCTCCTCTCTGCTAACTCGTTCCCTTCCGCCTGCTTACCGCATACGTCCGTACACCGAAAACCGTGGATTAACCCTTTGTGGCACCGGTTTACCGGCACCCTTTTTGGATGTTGCTTTTCAAATGTAAATAAAAATGGCATTCGTTATCCGCTGAATCCCAAAAATTTTGCACACAAACGGTAAAATCATTCCTCCCGGTTCGGCTTAGGCTCCCGCAATAGTTCGGGACAAGTCGTGCCTATGCAGAATATATGTACGCAGGCTTTGCCTGTTTTTGATATGGCGTTCCATGTAAAGTTAACAACCCAGCCAACAATTTGAAAAGTTAAAAATAATCCATCACCTGCTATTTGATAAGCTGTTGACATAATAACCGGGTTTACTGATAAACAAATAGAACAATTTAATCAGGCAACAAGCCTGAAGAAATAAATTCGGCAAAGGCACAGCC